>NZ_MJXM01000051.1:0-78637 GCF_001762775.1 Campylobacter sp. BCW_6464
GGGGGGGGTATATAGCATTATTTAAAAAACTTTATCAAATAAACAAACAACACAAAAAAGAACAAAAAATTTATCAACAAACCATACAAGTTTTTCCTCAACTCAAATATCCAAATTTAGAAACATGCAGCGATTATGAGCAGGCTTTAAAATATAAATTTCATTTATCTTATATGCTTGGTGAAGTTCTAATCAAAACTTTTAAAACTTGGTATAAAGGAAGTATTTTTACATTAGCTAAAAATATAAAAAAAGCTAATAAAAAATTTAAAATATTTAAAGAAATTTTTGATAATTTTACAAAGTTAAATCCAAATATCGTTAAAACAATCTCCAAAAATAAGCAAGTCTTTTTAAAAGAATTTCCAAGAATAGAAAATATATTAAAAATTCATCAAGACTATCAACCTATTATAGAAAATATTTTCCATAATTTTAATTATTTTATACAAAATTTTGATCTTATAGAAGAATGGCTATTATCAAATAATTTTAATGAAAAATATAAAAAAGAAAACCATCCTTACCCTTCATTATTTGATCCTAAAAAACTAAATGATGAAAAAGAAAAAATAAACTATAAAAACATACCAGCTGAACTTGCTTGGGAAATGAATCTACCTTTACCTGATAATTATGAATTTGTGTTTTTAAATATTTTTGGTGCTGGAAGTGATGCAATGGATAAATTCCTAAGATATTGTGGAATTAGTATGAATGCAAGAGTTAATAATAATTATAATCGTTATTTGGATAGTTATAAACTTTTGACAAATAGTAAAAATTATAATGTTTTAGTCCTTTCTGGTCATAAAATTTCTAGCGACACAGATAAATTATTTTTTTTAATTATTAAAAAAGTTCCTTATTTATGCATTGTAAGAGATCCTATATCTTTATTAAAACCTTTGGTTAATCATCATCAATTTAATCCTAATATTATAAGAAGGATAACTTTAAATTTTGATTATGAAAATTATATAAAAAATGTAATTTTATATCATCAAACTTCTAAAAAAAATAATACAATAGAATATGGCTTTGGAAAAAAGCCAGACTTAAATAATTTATTAAGATATATAATTGGTGATGTCAATATGAATATATTAAATTGGAGAATTAAAACTTTAAAGCATTCCATTGCAAAATTATATTATATAGATATGAATGACATCACACGAGAATATGCTTTTAGTACATTTAAAAAGTTATCTCAAATTTTTAAATTTTCACAACCCGAAGATGAACTTCTTTTTAGAGCAAAAGTTTGTCGTAATGACATATTGGTTTTATTACCTTTTGTATTGGAAATTGATTTAAAAGATCATGGAAATTTAGCAAATATACAAGATAGAGATAGTGTTAAAATTTTAATATCGACACGCCAATTGGCTAAAGTAACACATAAAGAAAAGCAATGTATAGATATTACAGATATAATTTTTCAAGAAAGAGTTTATTTTGATAATATTGTTTGTTTATGCGCTCAGTGTGATTTTGATATTATAAATAAAAATGTGAAATTATTTCATGAGATACAAAAATACATTCATAATTTTATTTATCATATGTATTGTCAAGAAAAGATTGAAAAGGCCAAATTTTTTGACGAAGAAGATATTTTAGAATATTTTAAAAAAAATAAAGATTTAGCATTTAAGTTGAAAAATATTTTGGATGAAGATTATGATCATATTAAACAACATCGTCCAGATATAGTAGCATCTTGGAAATACTATCAAGAATTTGAAAAAATGTGCAAAGAGTTGGATGACGATATTCAGAAGAAAGATTTGTAAATTAATAAAAAAAAGATATAATTGTGTTTAAAATTAGAGAAAGGAATCAATATGAAACAAGGAGATTTTACAGAGGTTGCCAAGCATTATCATAATAGACCTGCTTATAGTCCATTTTTACTTGAAAAACTTGTAGCTTGTATCAATGATAAAAATAAAAATTTAAAAGATTTAAATATTGTTGAAGTAGGAGCTGGAACCGGAAAACTTACTAAGATGTTAGGAGAAATGTTTGGATGCCAAATTGGTGCTGTGGAACCAAACGATAATATGCGTGAAGAAGGGCAAAAATTTACACAAAATTTATCAAATATTTCTTGGCACAAAGGAAGTGGTGAAGAAACCTGCATGAGCAATAATCAAGCTGATTGGGTCATCATGGCTAGTTCTTTTCATTGGACAGATCCTAAAAAATCTCTCCCAGAATTTAATCGTATATTGACAGGGGGGGGTATTTCACTGCGATTTGGAATCCTCGCCACATTGTAGAGGGTTCGGTTTTTGATGAAATCGAAAAGGAGATTAAACATATTGTTCCAGAGCTTGCTCGTGTAAGCAGTGGCGCTCAAAATGTTAAAAAATGGGAAGAAATTCTTGTTTCAACAGGAGATTTCACAGACTGCTTTTTTATGGAGTGCGACTATAAAGAGTTTTGGGATAAAGAGCGTTATCTTGGAGCTTGGCATTCTGTAAATGATATACAAGCACAAGCAGGTGAAAAAAGATGGAAGAAAATTTTAGAGATGATAGAAGCTAAAATTTCTCATATGCAAAGTATAGAGATTCCTTATAAAATAAGAGCATGGACAGCTAGAAAAGCATAAAATATTTCCTTTTTTTCATCAAGCTTGTTAAAGATGAAAAAAAGGAAATAAAATGCAAAAACTAGTAGAACAAGTGTGGGATTATACCAAGCATGCTGAATTTTATAGCTATAGACCAAATTATGCTCCAAAAACTATAGATATGTTAATTAGTCTTATTGGAAAAAAAGATATCAAGGTGGCTGATATCGGTGCAGGAACTGGAAATCTAAGCATTATGCTTTTGGAAAGAGGATGTAAGGTAGTATCTGTAGAACCAAATGATGCGATGCGTGAGATTGGGATAGAAAGAACTAAAGGTGAGAAGATTGACTGGGTTAGAGCAACAGGCTTAAACTCAACACTTCAAAATAGTGAATTTGATTGGGTGACTTTTGGTAGTAGTTTTAATGTAATGGATAGAAATGAAGCCTTAGAAGAGGCGCATCGCTTATTAAAATCAGAGGGATATTTTTCTTGTATGTGGAATCATAGAGATTTAAACGATCCTGTACAAAAAATAGCTGAAGATACTATTGTAGAATTTGTACCAAATTATACAAGGGGAACAAGAAGAGAAGATCAAAGACCAATTATAGAGAGTCGAAAGGATCTTTTTGATAATATTGTTTATATTGAAGAGGATTTTTATTTTCGTCAAAGCATTGAAAATTATATTAATGCATGGAAAAGCGTTAAAAATCCTTACTGGGATTTGGAGACTGATGAAGGAAATGAACTTTTTAATAAAATTAGTGATAAAATTTCACAAAAACTTCCTAAGGAATTTAGCATAAAATATACCACTCGTTGTTGGAGTGCTAAAAAAATATAAAACTAAGGAAAAACATGGCGGAGTTAAAATTTAAAACCAAAGCACAAAATTTAAAAAATTTACAAACAAAATTAAAAAAAGCAAAGGTTCTACCTTTGGTTTTAACTTCGCTTGAAGAATTAATATCAAATGAAGATAAAGTTTTACAGGGTATTCAAACTTTAAAGGCTAATAGACTCATTATAAGAAGTTCTTCTTTAAGTGAAGATAGTATGAAAAACTCCAATGCAGGCGCTTTTCTTTCTTTGGCAAATATTAAAGCTGATTCTAAAGATGAGTTATTAAAAGCTTTATATGAAGTTGCCAATTCTATGCCATCAAAAAGCGATGAAATTCTAGTTCAACCTATGCTTGAAAACATTACTCTTTGCGGTGTTGGTTTTAGTGTTGATAAGGATAATTTTTCCCCTTATTTTTGTCTTCAATATGATGAAAATGGTTCAAATAGCTCTATTACAGATGGAAGCAGTAAGAGTGCAAAAACTTACTATCATTACAGAGATTATTTAGAATTTAAAGATATTAGACTTCAAAAAATTATAGAACTTATAAAAGAATTAGAAGTTTTATATGACTGTTGTTTTTTAGATGTTGAATTTGCATTTGCTATTCAAGATGATGAGGAAGAACTTTTTTGCTTGCAAGTGCGTCCTTTGGTTATGCATGAAAAAAATAATTTATTTCACTCTTTACCAAAAGAAGCTTTATATAGATTTTATAAACGTTTTGAGTCTTTAAAAGAATCAAGATCTAGAGTTTTGGGAGATAAAGCCATTTTTGGGGTAATGCCTGATTGGAATCCAGCTGAAATCGTAGGGTTAAGACCTAAGCGTTTAGCTTTTAGCTTATATAAAGAAATCATTACGGATAATATCTGGGCGTATCAAAGAGATAATTATGGTTATAGAGATTTAAGATCCCATCCTTTAATCCATTCTTTTTTAGGCATTCCTTATGTGGATGTAAGATTATCTTTTAATTCTTTTATA
This sequence comes from Campylobacter sp. BCW_6464, assembly GCF_001762775.1. Taxonomy (NCBI): domain Bacteria; kingdom Pseudomonadati; phylum Campylobacterota; class Epsilonproteobacteria; order Campylobacterales; family Campylobacteraceae; genus Campylobacter; species Campylobacter sp. BCW_6464. Next base: position 4,427 of record NZ_MJXM01000051.1, read on the forward strand.
CCAAAAAAGTTAGATGAAAATATTGCGCAAAAACTTGTCAATTTTTACTTAGATAAGCTTAATAAAAATCATGAATTGCACGATAAGATTGAATTTAATATTGTTTATTCTTGTTATGACTTCAATAGTTCTAAAAAATTAGAAGAACTTTTAAATCATGGTTTTAATGAAAATGAAATCAAAAGATTAGAATTTTCATTATTAGAACTTACAAATAAGATTATTAATCCTAGATCAGGGCTTTATTTAAAAGACATACAAAAAGCTTATAAGCTAAAAGAAAGATATGATGGCATTATTAATTCTAATTTTTCTTTAATTGATAAAATTTATTGGCTTATTGAAGAATGCAAGCGTTATGGAACCTTACCTTTTGCGGGGGTGGCTAGGGCTGCATTTGTAGCAATGCAACTTTTAAATTCTTTAATTGAGATTGATTTTATAATCAAAGAGGAAAAAGATGATTTTTTAAATTCACTCAATACAGTGAGTAAAAATTTAAACAAACAAACAAACCATCTTAATTTTCACAACAAAGATCAATTTTTGAAAGATTTTGGACACTTAAGAGCAGGAACTTATAATATTTTATCTCCAAGATATGATGAAGATTTTGAACTTTATTTTGATGTGGATCAAAAAGATAGTAAAGTTTATTTACAAGATAAAGCTTTTGTTTTTTCAGAAGAAAAGACAAAAGCTTTAAATGCTTTACTTAGAGAACATGGATTAGAGATTAATGCTTGTGAATTTTTTGATTTTTTAAAGCAGGCTATCGAGGGTAGAGAGCTCGTTAAATTTGAATTCACTAGATTGCTTTCTAAGGCTATAGTTTATATAGAAGAATTAGGCAAATATTATGGTATTGAAAAAGAAGATTTGGCTCATCTTGATATAAAAAGCATTTTAAATCTTTATTCTAGTCTTTATTCTATAAATCCAAAAGAGCAGTTTGTAGAAGAAATTAATCGCAATAAAAAAGAATATGAACTTACACAAGCTATAAAACTTCCTTCTTTGCTTTGCAATGCCGATGAAATTTTTTCTTTTTATAATCATAGTATTATTCCAAATTTCATTACACAAAAGAGCATCACTGCATTTACGGCGAAAGAAAATGATAAAGATTTAGAAGGAAAGATTGTTTTAATTTATGCAGCAGATCCTGGATATGATTATTTATTTACAAAAAATATAGCAGGACTTATTACATGTTATGGGGGTGCTAATTCACATATGGCCATTCGTGCTTCAGAACTTGGAATGCCTGCTGTTATAGGAGTTGGAGAAGAAAATTTTGAAAAATATTTAAAAGCTAAAAAAATAAATATAGAATGTGAAAGTGAGCAAATATTTTGTTTATAGGTATTACTCAAAGGCTTATTTGCAACGAAAGTTATCATGAAGAAAGAGAATGTTTGGCTTTGGATTGGGGAAAATTATTTAATAAAGATTTATTTAAAAATTTTACTCCTCTTCCTCTTAGCTATGAAATAGATTTTTCTCATTATAAACATCTAATAAAAGCTGTGATATTAAGCGGTGGCAATGATTTAAGTTTTTATAGTCCTAATGTTTTATCTAAAAAGAGAGATTTATACGAAAAGCAAGTTATAGAAATTTGTTTAAAAGAAAAAATACCACTTTTAGGAATTTGCAGAGGAGCTCAGATGATAGCTCGTTATTTTAACAGCCATATAAGTCCTTGTGAAAATCATATAGGCAAACATGAAGTATTTTTCTCAAAAGAAAAATTTATAAGCAATTCTTTTCATAATTTTGCTATTGAAAAATTAGGTGAAGATCTTATAGAACTTTGCTTAGCAAAAGATAATACTATAGAAGCTTTTAAACATAAGTATGAAAATATTTTTGGTATAATGTGGCATATTGAAAGAGAAAATGGGCTTAATAATATTCAAATTTTAAAAGAGTGGTTTAGTTTAATCAAGGAATAATATGAATGCAATTATCTTAGCAGCAGGTTTTGGATCAAGGCTGATGCCTTTAACAAAAGATCAACCAAAGTGTATGGTTGAGTATAAGAATAAAAAAATAATAGATTATGAAATCGAAGCTTTAAAATCAGCAGGTATAAATGAAATAGCTGTTGTAGGTGGATATTTAAACGATGTGCTAAAAAATTATCTTAATAAATATGATATTGAGCATTTTTTTATTAATTCAAAATATGATAAAACCAATATGGTTCATACTTTTTTTTGCGCTAAAGATTTTATGTTAAAATGCATCGAAGAAAAACAAGATTTGATTATTTCTTATGCGGATATTGTTTATTTTCAAGATTGTGTGCAAAAGCTTATAAATGCCAAAGAAGAACTTGCTATAGTAGTTGATAAGTCTTGGCGTAAGCTTTGGAGCAAACGCTTTGCGAATCCTTTAGAAGACGCTGAAACATTAAAGATGAAAAATGGTTATATTATAGAACTTGGAAAAAAAGCTAATGTCTATGATGAGATAGAAGCTCAATATATAGGACTTTTTAAATTTTCTTATCAATTTCTTTCCGAAGTTATTGCTTTTTATGAAATGCTTGACCGAGATATTTTATATGATAATAAAAATTTTGAAAATATGTACATGACAAGTTTTTTGCAAGCTTTAATTGAAAAATACAATAATGCAAAAGCAGTAGAAATTGATGGCAATTGGTGTGAAATTGATTTTATGAGTGATTTAGAGGTGCAAATTGAAAAATAATCCTTATATTATTTGGCTTACTGGTTTAGCTGGAAGTGGAAAAACAACTATAGGTCAAGCTTTGTATGAGAAATTAAAACTAAAATATAAAAACCTTATTTATCTCGATGGAGATGAGTTAAGAGAAATATTAGGACATTATGCATACGATAGACAAGGTCGCATAGATATGGCTTTGAAAAGAGCTAAATTTGCAAAATTTTTAAACGATCAAGGTATGATAGTTATTGTCACTACGATTTCAATGTTTAATGAGATTTATGATTACAATAGAAAACAATTAAAAAATTATTATGAAATTTATATAGAATGCGATATGCATGAATTAATACAAAGAGATCAAAAAGGGCTTTATACTAAGGCTTTAAATAAAGAAATTAATAATGTAGTTGGTGTTGATATAGAATTTGATAAACCAGAGGCTGATTTAGTGATCAATAATTCTTGTCGAAATAATTTAGAAGAAAAAGTTGAACTTATAATAAAGAAATTGGCATTGTGAAGCATTACTCAATATCAAAAAAACTTATTGCTAATGTTAGAAATTTTTACATCATTTCTTTGTATAAGAAAAATTCAAAAATAAATAAAGATGATCTTTTCCTTGGCTGGGGACGCAAAAAATCAGGTTTAAAAGCTATAAATTTAGCTAAAAAATATAAGGCTAAATTCATACTTTTAGAAGATGGATTTATCCGCTCATTAAACTTAGGGGTTGAAAATAGCCCAAGTTTTTCTATGGTTAAAGATGATATAGGCATTTATTATGATGCAACAGCACCTTCAAAGCTTGAAAATCTTTTAAATACTTATGAATTTAAAGATGAAGAAATCAAGCAAGCTAAAAAATCTATAGAGCTTATCAAAAAATATAAAATTAGCAAGTATAATAACAATCTTGATATTCCAGATGATTATTTTCAAAAAGATGAAAAAAGGGTTTTAATCATCACCCAAACGGCCAATGATGCCTCACTTGAATTTGGGCTTGCTAAAGGTTTTAAAACCGTCGATATGATAAAAGATGCCATAAAAGAAAATCCTAAATCTAAAATTTATATAAAAATCCATCCTGATGTTTTAAGCGGTAAAAAACAAAGTGATTTAGATATAAATTCCTTACCTAAAGAATGTATTTTAATTACTGAAAATTTTAATCCCGTAGCCTTGCTTGAGTTTTTTGATAAGGTTTATACCAAAACTTCTGGTATGGGTTTTGAAGCTTTGATGCAAGAATGTGAATGTATTTGTTATGGTATGCCTTTTTATGCAGGTTGGGGTCTAACAAAAGATAAATTAGAGTGTAAAAGAAGGATGCAAAAAAGAAGTTTAGAAGAAGTTTTCTATGTTACTTATATACTTTATGCTGAGTATTTTAATCCTTATTTAAATCAAAAAAGTAATATTTTTGATACTATTCAAACTTTAGCAAAATATAAAGATATAGAAAAGGCAAATTCTAATAGACTTTTTTTCTTTGGATTTTCAAAATGGAAAAGGAAATTTGTAAAACCTTTTTTTATAGCTAAAAACAATGAAATCATATTTCTAGATTTCTTAGATTGTTTAAAGAATATACAATTAAAAGAAAATGATAAATTTTTCATTTGGGGTAAAAGGATAGATTATAACGCTCTTAAAACTACTCTTATAAAAAAAGCGCAAGATGAGAATTTATCTCATTTTATTCCTAAAATTTCTTTAGTTGAAGATGGATTTATTCGCTCAATCTCTTTAGGTTCTGATCTTACGCGCCCTTTTTCTTTAATCGTTGACGATAAAGGACTTTACATAGATCCAAATAAAGCAAGTAAATTAGAAGAGCTTTTGCAAAACGAAATTTTTGATGAAAATATGCTAAATAGGGCAAAAAATATTATAAAAATCTTACTTGAGAACCGCTTTTCAAAATATAATGGCTTAAAGCATGAAGACTTAAAAATCAATGCCAAAACAGGGCAAAAAATTATTTTAATCCCTGCTCAAGTTGAAGATGATGCTTCGATGATTTTAGGGGGTTTTGGCTTATCTACTCTTGATTTGCTTAAGGAGGTGCGTTCTAAAAATCAAGATGCTTATATCATCTTTAAACCCCATCCTGATGTGTTAAGCGGCAACCGTGTAGGTTTAAAAGATGAAACACTCATCTTGGAATTTTGTGATGAGATTGTAAAAGATTGCAGTATTGATAGCGCTATAAAAATTGCTGATGAAATTCACACTATTACTTCTACAAGTGGTTTTGATGCTCTTTTAAGAGCTAAAAAAGTTTTTACTTATGGCATGCCTTTTTATGCGGGCTGGGGTTTAACAAAAGATAAACATAAATGCAAAAGAAGAACAAGAAAACTAAGCTTAGAAGAGCTTGTAGCAGGTGCTTTGATCACATATCCAAGATATATAAATCCCAAAACAAAAACTTTATGTGAAATTGAAGTTTGTTTAGATATAATGCTAAATTTACAAAAAGATTATTTTTCAAAAAAACATATAAAATTGGCAATAGATTTTAAAACTTTTATGCTTAGAAAAATAAGAAGATTTTATGAATTTTTAGCAAAGAAATGAGATTTAGCACTAAAATTAAAAAAGAATTTAGCGGTAAAAATGTTTTACTCTTGCAAGGGCCTGTGGGAAATTTTTTTCATCATCTTGCAATGAAAATGAAAAAAAACCAAACCAAAGTTTTTAAACTCAATTTTAATGGTGGAGATTTTTTTTTCTATCCTAGTGGAACAAGGTGTAAGTGTGATAAAAAAGATCTTGAAAATTTCTATAGAGATTTTTTTCAAAGTAAAAAAATCGATGCTATTTTAATGTATAATGATTGTCGTATTATCCATGCTAAGGCTATTAAAGTGGCTAAAGAATTAGAAATTGAAGTATGGATTTTTGAAGAAGGGTATTTAAGACCTTATTGTATTACTTTGGAAAAAGATGGGGTGAATGCAAATTCTTCTTTGCCGCGTGATAAAAATTTTTATCTTTCTCAAAATATTTTTACCAAAGAAAGCATAAAAGAAATTCCAGGTGGATTTAAATTTATGGCTTTTGATGCCTTTTTGTATTGGTTATTTGCTTTTATTTTGACCCCATTTTTTAACAACAAACTTCATCATCGCACTTTATATCCTTTTGAATTTTTATTTTGGTTTAGATCTTTATATAGAAAATATCTTTATAAGATTACAGAAAAAAAACTAAATGAAAAGATTTATAATTTAGAAAAAAAGTACTTTTTGGCGATTTTACAAGTTTATAGCGATACGCAAATTAAATATCATTACAAAAAAAGCATAGAGTACTTTATAGAGGAAACCATACTTTCTTTTGCAAACCATGCAAGAGCTAAATCTTATCTAGTTTTTAAACACCATCCCATGGATAGGGGTTATAAGAATTATTCTAAACTCATAAATGATTTAACTCAAAAATATCATGTCGAAGGAAGGGTTTTATATGTTCATGATACCCACTTGCCAGTTCTTTTAAGAAAGGCTTTAGGTTGTATTACTATAAATTCAACAGTGGGCCTTAGTGCTATTTTAGAAGGCTGTCCGACTAAGGTTTGTGGCAATGCTTTTTATGATTTTGAAGGCTTATCTTATCCAAAGAAACTTCAATTTTTTTGGCGTGAAGCTCATGCTTATAAACCCAATCCTATTTTGGTATGTAATTTTAAGAAATACCTTTTACAAACTAATCAATTCAATGGCAATTTTTACAAAAATTTCTTTTTAGACAAATAAGACTAAAAAGCTTTGATTAAGAGAGTTTTTAAAGCAAAGTTGTTATAATTAAAAGCAAAAAAGAAATATTGTTATGGATAGGGAAGTATTTTATATAGCAGGATATGATCCTAAAAGTTATAGATTTTATTATGATTTATTTAAAAAAAACCTAAAAGATTATTCTCATGCTTTTAACATTAAAGCTGATTTAAGTAAAATTGAAAAAAATGAGCAATTTCCTTTTTTTAAAATTTCTTGCGAAGGAGTGCAAACTAAATATCATTTTTTAACATGGAATGATATTGTTAAGAAAAATTGGTCAGAAAATTATAAAGATGCCCTAGCGGATTGTTATAGTTTTTTTAGAATTTATACTATCACAGGACTTTTTATCAAATTTGGCAAAGAGTCGATTTATCAACTTATCACAGGTTATTATCCTTTTTTTTATGTGTTATTTTCTTTGCTATTTTCTTTGGTTTTAGCTTTTGGAAGTTTTGCTTTTTTGCAAAATTATATGCATTTTTCTTTAGCTATCATCATAGGATGTTTTCTAGGATTTTTACTAAATCATTTTTTATTTAAATTAGGTAAGAAATTAGCTGTATTTTGGATAGCAAGAATTTGTGCTTTTTGTGCTACTTGGCAAGATAAAAAAACAGGCATTATGCAAGAAAGAATCAAGCTTTTTGCAAATGTTATAGTAGATAAGCTAAAACAAAACGAAAGCAAACAAGATTATGAGCTTATTTTAGTAGCGCATAGTGTTGGAACTATAGTTTGTATAGAAGTTTTGGAGTGTATTTTAAGACAAAATTTAGATTTATCTTTACTTTGTAAATTAAAAATTCTTACTTTAGGAGAATGTATACCTTTAGTGAGTTATCAAAAAAAAGCAGATGAATTTAGAAAGAAGCTTGAATTTGTTTCAAGGTTTGATTTAAAATGGTATGATTACACATCGATTATTGATGGAGCATGTTTTCCTCAAGTGGATTTTTTCCGCACGAGTGGTGTAAATGCTAAATTTACACCTCCATTTTTAAGTGCTAAATTTCACACTTTATATGAAAAACATGAGTATAAAAAAATAAAAAGAGATAAAAACAAAGCGCACTTTTTATATCTTTATAGCATTAGTGTTAAAGGTGGTTATGATTTTTTTTCTTTCATCATAATGCCTAAATTTTTAGAAGAAAAGGTAAAAATATGAGCGAATGTCCCTTTTTTCCAAAACCTTATGAAAATAAGGCTTCTACACTTTTAACTTTTTTGTTAAAGCGTAGATCTTGGCTTGATGGGCTTTATGAGCGTAGTTATAAAATGCAAACAGGCTATGTGAAGATGCCAAATTTTGATCTTTATGTTATAAATGACACTAAAGAAGTTAAAAGAATGATGGTTGATGAAGTTAGAGAATTTCCTAAAAGTGCATTTTTGCATGAGCTTTTAAGTCCGCTTTTAGGAGAGAGCATTTTTACTACAAATGGTGAAGTTTGGAAAAAGCAAAGAGAGCTTTTGCGTCCAAGTTTTGAAATGACTCGTATCAATAAAGTGTTTAATCTTATGAGTGAAGCCGTGGCAGATATGATGGATCGTTTTAGCAAGTATCCAAATCATGCTGTTATTGAAGTAGATGAAGCTATGACTTTTATTACCGCTGATGTGATTTTTCGTACCATTATGTCTTCAAAACTCGATGAGGAAAAAGGTAAAAAAATCTTAAATGCCTTTGTGACTTTTCAAGAGCAAAGTGTGCATACAGCCATGCGTCGTATGTTTCGTTTTCCAAAATGGCTTTCTTATGTTTTAGGAGATCGTAAGCGTGCTAAGGCTGGAGATGTGATTAGGCAGGTTTTAAGTGACATCATAAAGCCAAGATATGATACGGCAGATAATGCAGAATTTGAAGATATTTTAGGATCTTTGCTTTTAGTAGTGGATGCGGATACAAATAAGCGTTTTTCTTTTGAGGAAATTTTAGATCAAGTGGCTATGCTTTTTTTAGCAGGACATGAAACCACAGCAAGTTCTTTGACATGGACGCTTTATCTGCTTAGTCTTTATCCTAAGGAGCAAGAAAAAGCTTATAAGGAGATTACTCAGGTTTTACAGGGTAGAGCCATTGAAATTTCGCATCTAAGACAGTTTAAATACTTAACAAATATTTTTAAAGAATCTTTAAGACTTTATCCTCCTGTTGGATTTTTTGCAAGAGAGGCAAAAAAAGATACCCAAGTTAGAGATAAGCTTATTAAAAAAGGTTCTGGGGTAGTGATTGCTCCTTGGCTGATACACAGACATGAAGAATTTTGGACAAATCCACATGGATTTAATCCTTCTCGTTTTGAAGGAGAATACAAAAAAGATGCTTATTTGCCTTTTGGGGTAGGGGAAAGAATTTGTATAGGACAAGGTTTTGCTATGCAAGAAGCGATTTTGATTTTGGCTAATATTTTAAAAACTTACAAACTAGAACTTGAAGAAGGTTTTGTACCTGATGTAGTAGGGCGTTTAACAGTGCGTTCTGCTAATGGTATGAGGATAAAATTTAGCAAAAGAAAACTATGAAAAGAGTTAGAACTAAAATTCGTGCCAATTTTCGTCGTCGTGTAAAACGTACCTTAAAAGGAAGCTTAAAAGAAAAATTAGCAGGGACTATTCTGCTTTGTGCAATAGTACCTTTAGCAGTTTTAGGATATCTTTTTATCGTGATTATAGGAACTTTTTTTAATACCGCACGAGCAAGACAGGGTGTTAGAGCCTTAGATCATTTTGTAAATGCAAGCTTGTTTAATGGCTATGCTTGGGAGAGCGTTTCTTCTCATGCGTGGCGTGAAAGAAATCGTAAAAAATGGGCAAGGATTGTTATAAAAATCACAGATTTTTTTCAAAAAGATCATTGTAAAAGAGCAAATAAAAGAGAACAACCTGTGATAGATTTCATACTTTCAAGAAATTTAGACAAGCAAACTATAGGAAAATAATCAAACTATAGCCACTATGGCTATAGCAAAACCATTATCGTGAGAAATGCTTAGGGAAGTTTGAGTGATATTAAAATTTTTTGTAATTTTTTGAGAATATTTTAATTTAGGTGCGTTTTTTTCATCTTTTGATATTTCAATATCAAAAAAACTGCATAATTCACAAATTCCAACACCCAAAGCTTTGCTAGCGGCTTCTTTAGCAGCCCAAAGACCTGCTAGAGTTGCTGGATTTTTAATGAGTATTTGTTCTTTTGGGCTTAGAAATTTATCCAAAAAATTTTTGCCATGTCTAGAATGAATTTTTTCTATCCTAGAAATGGCGATGATATCACAGCCTACGCGCATTAAGAAACTACAAAATCCGTAAAATAAACATTTTTAATAAAGCCATCGGTTAAAATTTCATTGATTTTTCCAACTAGCTCATCTTTTAAACGTTCTTTGCCTTTTTGTGTACTTACTTCTTCAAAAGTTTTAGCTGTTAATGTACGAATAATAATATCACGAATCACTGGAACTTTTTTATCGAGTTCAGGTTTTAAAAGTTCGCTATTTTGTTCTAGTTCTATAGTGCATTTTACATATCTTGAGCCGCTATCGCTAAGTAAATTTAGGGTAAAAGGATCAAGTGGGTACATAGGGCCTATATTAGCAAAATCACTACCTCGCTGAGTAGGAGCTGAAACTTTAGGTTTATCGGCTTTTGCCTCTTCTTTTGGAGCTTCTTTGACTTCACTTTCATCACTTGAGCTGCTTGAAATAAGCCAAGCAATCACTCCCATAATACTAAGAAGTAAAACAAAAAGTAAAATAACAATAATAATTACAAGTGAACCGCCTTTTTTCTTTTTCGTTTCTTCGTTTTCTAATTCTTCATCCATAAATTTTCCTTCATTTAGTGAAATTAATGTAAAATTGTAGCAAAAATTTCTTTTCTATCCAAATTTGCTTTAGAAAAACGATAAATTTAGGTCAAAGAAGAGATGAATTTGAAGGAAAAAAATGTTAGATGTGATTTTTAGAGAATATGATATAAGAGGGCTTTATGGCAAAGAATTAAATGAAAAAAGTGTTAAGGCTATAGGTTTTTGCTTGGGACAAACAATGCTAAATAAAGGCTGTAAAAATGTAAGTGTGGGCTATGATGCAAGATATAGTGCAAATGAACTTTTTAATTATCTAGTGAGTGGACTTAACAAAGCGGGAATAAAAATCTATGATATAGGGCTTGTACCAACTCCATTGGGATATTTTAGTCTTTATGAGGGCTTGAAATTTGATGCAAATGTTATGATAACAGGCTCTCATAACCCAAAAGATTATAATGGTTTTAAAATCACTATCAATAAAGAAAGTTTTTTTGGTGTAGAATTAAAAGAGTTTTCAAAAGAAGTTTATAAGCATTTAGATGATGAGATTGAAGAAAATTTAGAAGTAGAAAAATATGATATTTTAAACCTTTATGTGAAATTTATGTGCGAGCAATTTAGCTTTTTAAAGGATTTTAATTATAAATTTGGTGTTGATTGCACAAATGGTGCGGCTGGAGTGGTGATAAAGCCTTTAATCAAGGCTTTAAATTTAAAAGCTCATGTAATGTTTGCAGAGCCTGATGGACAGTTTCCAAACCACGCTCCAGATCCTACAGAAGAAGAAAACTTAAGTGCGATTAGAGAGTTTTTAAATCAAAATCAAGATTATTCTTTAGCTTTTGCTTTTGATGGGGATGCTGATAGAATGGTTGCTTTGAGTAAAACTCATGTATTTTGCGGGGATGAGCTTTGTTATTTGTTTGCTAAAAATATTCCTAATCCACGCATTTTAGGTGAGGTAAAATGTTCTAAAAATCTTTTTGATGAAGTGGCTAAATTTGGAACTATTTTTATGGGAAAAACAGGGCATTCTAATATTAAAAAAATGATGAAAGAAAAAGATATTGATTTAGCTGCTGAAGTGAGTGGACATATTTTCTTTAAACATAGATATTTTGGTTATGATGATGGAATTTACGCATTTTTAAGAGCCTTAGAACTTGTTTATAAAGGTTTTGATTTAGAAAGTATGATCAAAGCTTTACCAAAACTTTATACTACATCTGAAATTAAAATTCCTGTAAATGAAGAAGAAAAATTTAAACTTGTGGAAGAATTTCAAAAAGAGATCGAAAAAGGAGCTTTAAAAGGTGTTAAAAGTCTTTGTGAAATTGATGGAGCTAGGATAGATTTTGGCGATGGATGGGCTTTGCTTCGTGCATCTAATACCAGCCCTTATCTTATCACACGTTTTGAAGCAACTTCTTTAGAAAGAGCAAAAGAGCTTGAAAGTATGGTATTCAGTTTGTTTAATGAGATAAAAGCTAGGCTTAAGAATTGATGAGATAATATTTCGCGATTTAAATTTATTTTAAAAAGGAATTAAAAATGAAAAAAATACTTATTCTACTTACGCTATGTGCCTTTGCTTTTGGTGTAAGTGAATGCGATAAAAAAATTGATCGTATTAATAAAGAAATCAGTTTTTCTAAAGCGCATAATGATACAGCTAGAACTTTAAGCTTGGAGCTTGCTTTAAAACAAGTACAAAATGATTGTGCTAAAGATCCTATGTTTTATGATAAAAAGTTAGAAGCTAAAAAACTTAAAGAACAAGAAGTGGAAAAAATCGAAAAAGAACTTGATGCTTTAAAAGAACAAAAAGATTATATGAGTAAGGCTGAGTATAAAGCTAAAAAAGAAGCTTTAAAAGAACAAAAAGAGAAAATCAAAAAAGAAATTAAAGAATATATTGATAATCTCTAAAAATTAAAAGGCTAATTAAATTTAGCCTTTTTAAACCCTACCTTTTTTAAGATTTTCTAATAATTCTTCTATATTATAAATTCCTCTGTGTTCTGGTGTTAAAAGATGGATTAAAATATCACCAAGATCAATCACGCTCCATTCTTCACTACTATCTATGTTTAAAAATTCCTCACCTTTGGTTTTAAGTTGTGTTTTAAGCTCATCGATCAAAGATAGAGCGTGTCTTTCTCCTAAAGTAGCTGCGATAATGACATATTTTACAAAGTATTCTTGCTCACTCATGTCAATGGTTTTGATATCTTCAGCTTTTTTTTCATCTAAAATTTTAACGATTAAATCTATTCTTTCTTGCATTCTTTTCCTTTAATTTTTGAAATTGTATCAATTTTTTTGTAATTTTTCATAATATTTTTTTACTTCATCTTTAATTTCTTCACAAACTTCATTTGTATTTAAAGTATTGCGTATGAAAGAAGAAGCGATTTTTTTATCGGTTTTTAAATCTTTGAAATTCTTAGGAATTTCTATATCATTGCGATTAGCAATAACAAATTCTACCAAAGAATTAAGTTTTTCAAAATCATGCCAAAGATGAAGTTTTTCTAAATGATCAGCACCAATTAAAAGATAAAATTTACTAGGATTATAAAGCTTATAAAGATACTTAACACTTTCTATGCTAGGAACAGGGCGTTTTTGCTTGGTTTCAAAATCACAAATTTCAACTTTTGGAAAATGCCCCCAAAGTTTTTTAACCCATAAGAATCTTTGCTTTTCATCAGCACTAAAGTTTTGTTTAAAAGGATTGATATAAGTAGGCATAATAATAAGCTTATCAATATCTAATTTTTCCAAAGCCTCTAAAACAACGCTATTATGACCATTATGCGGCGGATCAAAACTGCCACCAAAAAGTGCTATCTTCATTAAAATTTTAACCTTTTTTTTGTAGAATATTAACATTATATTTTGCAAAAGGAAATTAAATGGCTGTAAAAGTTGCTATAAATGGTTTTGGACGCATAGGCAGATGTGTTGCAAGAATCATCTTAGAAAGAAATGATATTGAGCTTGTGGCGATAAATGATACTACGGATATTGAACTTACAAAATACCTTTTTAAATACGATACAGTACATGGTGAATTTAAAGGCAGTGTTAATAGTGAAGGCGATGATTTAGTGGTAAATGGTAAAAAAATCAAAGTATTTAAAAGTCGCAATGTAAAAGATCTTGACTTTGCAAAATACGGGGCACAAATTGTTTTAGAATGCACAGGGGCGCATTTAACTATGGCAAAATGTCAAGAATTTATAGATATGGGAGTACAAAAAGTGATCATGAGTGCTCCTGCAAAAGATGATACTCCTACTTATGTTTTAGGAGTAAATTCAGAACTTTACAAGGGTGAAAGCATTATTTCTAATGCAAGTTGTACAACAAATTGCTTAGGTCCTGTTTGTCGTGTTTTACAAGATAATTTTGGTATCGAAAAAGGACTTATGACAACAATACATGCTTATACAAATGGACAAAGTATTATTGATGCTAAAGCTAAAGATAAACGCCGTTCTCGTGCTGCAGCACAAAATATCATTCCAACCTCTACAGGTGCAGCAAAAGCTATGAAACTTGTTATGCCTGAACTTAATGGCAAACTTCATGGACAAAGTATGCGTGTGCCAGTGATTGATGTATCAAGCGTGGATTTAACTGCACAACTAAGCCGTAAAGTTAGCAAAGATGAAATCAATGAAGCTTTTAGAAAAGCTGCAACTACAAATTTAAAAGGCATTTTAATGGTAGATGATGATGAAAGAGTTTCAAGTGATTTTATCACTTGTTCTTATGGAGCAATTGTGGCAAGTGATTTAACTCAAGTGATTGCGGATGATTTTATCAAGGTGATTGCTTGGTATGATAATGAATGGGGTTATTCAAGTCGTCTAGTAGATATGGCAGTATATATTGCAAATAAGGCTTAATCATGAGTGATATTATTTCTATAAAAGATATTGATTTAGCTAAGAAAAAAGTTTTTATAAGATGTGATTTTAATGTTCCTCAAGATGATTTTTTAAATATCACCGATGATAGACGCATAAGATCAGCTATTCCTACGATAAGATATTGTTTGGATAATGGTTGTAGTGTGATTTTAGCCTCTCATTTAGGGCGTCCAAAAGAAATTAGCTCTAAATATTCTTTAGAACCTGTTGCTAAGCGTCTTGCTAGACTTTTAGATAAAGAAATTATTATGGCAAAAGATGTTATCGGCGAAGATGCAAAAACCAAAGCTATGAATTTAAAAGCGGGTGAAATTTTACTTCTTGAAAATTTGCGTTTTGAAAAAGGCGAAACTAAAAATGATGAAAATTTAGCCAAAGAACTTGCTTCTATGGTTCAAGTTTATATCAATGATGCTTTTGGAGTATGCCATAGAGCACATTCTAGCGTGGAGGCTATTACTAAATTTTTTGATGAAAAACACAAAGGTGCAGGATTTTTACTCCAAAAAGAAATTGATTTTGCAAGCAATCTTATCAAACATCCAGCACGTCCTTTTGTCGCTGTTGTTGGAGGTTCAAAGGTAAGTGGAAAACTTCAAGCATTGACAAATTTATTACCAAAGGTAGATAAATTAATCATAGGCGGAGGTATGGCATTTACTTTTTTAAAAGCTTTAGGTTATGATATAGGAAATTCACTTTTAGAAGAAGAGCTTTTAGAAGAAGCTAATAAAATTCTTACCAAGGGTAAAAATTTAGGAGTGAAAATTTATCTTCCAGTAGATGTTGTAGCCGCTCCTGCGTGCTCACAAGATGCGCCGATGAAATTTGTTCCAGTACAAGAAATTCCAAATGGTTGGATGGGTTTAGATATAGGACCTGCAAGTGTGAGACTTTTTAAAGAGGTGATTTCTGATGCGCAAACGATTTGGTGGAATGGACCTATGGGTGTTTTTGAAATTGATAAATTTTCAAAAGGTAGCATTAAAATGAGTCATTATATCAGCGAAGGACATGCAACTTCTGTTGTTGGAGGCGGTGATACGGCTGATGTGGTTGCGCGCGCAGGTGATGCAGATGAGATGACTTTTATTTCCACTGGAGGTGGCGCTTCTCTTGAACTTATAGAAGGTAAAGAACTTCCAGGTGTAAAAGCTTTAAGATCTAAGGAAAATGAATGATCTTTGCTGCAAATTTAAAATGCAATCACACAAGAGCAAGCTTTAAAATTTATGCTGAAATTTTAAATAAAACTATGGGAGCAAAATGTGATGATATTATCGTTTTCCCACCTAGTGTAGCATTTTTAGAAAATGAAAATAACTTCATACAAGGAGCCCAAAATTTTTATCCTTGTGTTAATGGTGCTTTTACAGGTGAGCTTGGAAAAGAGCATTTGGACGAATTTGGGATCAAATGTGTTTTAATCGGGCATTCCGAAAGAAGAGCTTTAGGAGATGAAGAATTTATTAAGGCTAAATTTGATTTTGCTAAAGAGCATGGTTATAAAATTGTTTTTTGTATAGGTGAAAATTTAGATACAAAAAATTCAGGCAAGACTTTAGAGTTTTTAAAAAAACAACTTGAAATGATTGATTTAAATTATGAAAAACTCATTATTGCTTATGAACCTATTTATTCTATAGGAACGGGAGTGAGTGCACAAAGTACAGATATCGCTAAAGTGCTTGAATTTTTAGCGAGTTTAACCAAGGTACCTTTGCTTTATGGTGGAAGTGTGAATGAAAATAATATCAAAGAAATTTTAAGTGTAAATCATTGTAGCGGAGTTTTGATAGGCTCTGCAGCTTTAAAAGTAGAAAATTTTATAAAATTAATCAAAGGATAAAAGATGATTATGAAGGGTAAAAAAGGCCTTATTGTAGGGGTTGCAAATAATAAATCTATTGCTTATGGCATAGCAAAAGCATGTTTTGATCAAGGAGCCCAGCTTGCTTTTACTTTTTTAAATGATGCTTTAAAAAAACGCGTAGAACCTATAGCACAAGAGTTTAATTCTAATTTTGTTTATGAGCTTGATGTAAATAATAACGAGCATTTAGATTCTATTGCTGAAAAAATCAAAAAAGATTTAGATGAGATTGATTTTGTGGTGCATGCGGTTGCTTTTGCTCCAAAAGAAGCTTTAGAAAATTCTTTTTTAGAAACTTCAAAAGAAGCTTTTGATATAGCTATGCAAACTTCTGTGTATTCTTTACTTTCTTTAACACGTGCGCTTTTACCTATTTTAAAAGATAAGGGTTCGATTTTGACTTTAAGTTATCTTGGTGGGGTTAAATATGTACCTCATTATAATGTTATGGGTGTAGCAAAAGCTGCACTTGAAAGTTCTGTGCGTTATTTAGCAAGAGATTTAGGGGTAAAAGGAATTCGTGTTAATGCTATTTCAGCAGGTCCTATTAAAACTTTAGCAGCAAGTGGAATAGGGGATTTTAGAATGATTTTAAAATATAATGAAATCAATTCTCCTTTAAAACGCAATGTTAGTATAGAAGATGTAGGAAATTCGGCTATGTATTTACTTAGCGATTTGGCAAATGGTGTTACAGGTGAAATACATTATGTTGATGCAGGATATAACATCATGGGTATGGGTGATGTTGAAAAAAATGAAGAAGGGCAAACTGTTCTTTGTTGGGATAATCAAAAAGGATAAAAAATGGCAAAGCTTAGCAATGAAGAATTAAAAAATATACTTGAAGATCGCATTAAAAAACTTGAGAATTCTACTTTAAAAGAGGATAAGGTTATCAATGAAGAAAGTGTAAAAATTCTTGCTAGGCATTTATCTTTAGGCAATGAAATTCCAGCTCTTGCTCAAAGATTTTTTCAAATCGCACCTAAAACAAAGTTAGTATGGCTTCATCTTTGTGAATGTACAGGGTGTAGTGAGAGTTTGTTGCGTTCTGAGTTGCCAAGTTTTGATGAGCTTATTTTTGATTTTTTTTCTTTAGAATATCATGAAACTTTAATGGCAGCAAATGGCACTAAAGCCGAAGAGCTTTTAGAGCATGTTTTAGAAGAAGATTTTATTTTAGCGGTTGAAGGTGGTGTTGCAGCGATTGATACCTTTTTTCTTACTATAGGAGCACAAGGAGAGAGTGGCTATGAAATTTTAGAAAAACTAGCCGCTAAAGCCAAGGCTATTTTTGCAGTGGGTACTTGTTCAAGTTATGGTGGTATTCAAGCTGCCTATCCAAATCCTAGTAAAACCTGTGGTATTAGTGAAGTCTTAAGTCAAAAAGTAGTAAATATCCCAGGTTGTCCTCCAAGTGATGTAAATATCATTACGACTTTAAGTTTTTTTGCTTTATTTGGAGTTTTGCCTGAACTTGATGAGCAAAATCGTCCTGTGTGGGCTTATGGTAAATGTTTGCATGATATGTGTGAAAGAAAGGCGAAATTTGAAAGTGGGATTTTTGCTGAATATTTTGATGATGAAGCTGCAAAGAATGGAGCTTGTTTATTTAAGATAGGTTGTAAAGGACCTTATACTTACAATAACTGCCCTAAAGTGAAATTCAATGCTAAAACTTCTTGGCCAGTGGCTGCAGGACATGGTTGCATAGCCTGTAGTGAGAAAAATTTTTGGGATGAGTTTGGAAATTATGAAAAGCCTATGGCAAATATTTTTTCTTACGCTAAACTTTGCAATGAAGAGTTAAAACAAGAGTTTTTTATAGAAGAGCAAATTAAAATTTTAAAACAAATAGATTTTGAATTTGAAAGCAATATAAAACTTATTTTACAAAATATAGCTAAAAATAAATTAGGCGCTTTGCTTGTAGAAAATTATAAAAAATCCTTTGAAAAAAACTATGCTTTTATAGAACAAAATTTTGATGAAAATCCTATGTCTTCAAAAGATTTTTGGAAATATCTTGAGATAAGTTTTATTTTGGTTAAAGGCGCATTTTTAAAAGATAAGAATGATTTTTTAATTGCGGCAAAAAATTACGCTTTTAAACATGCAAGTCCTTATGATTTTAAGTTAAATATGAACGCTGAAAAACCAAAGCTTGATGTGAATAAATCTTTTCGTATGACTTTAATCTATCTTTGCGGCGGACTTGATTTTGAAGGTATTGCTTATAGCATTTTAAAAGCTTTTGAAGATAATATTACTAAAATTTCATCATTAAAAGCAAGTTAATTTAATAAAATTTTTTAGCGATATGAAGTCCTATAAAAGCTACTATATAAGCACTTGTGCAGGTAAAAAGAAAGAGAAAGAGAGTGTATTTTAGCTTTCCACTTTCTTTTGAAAAAACTATAGTTGCTGCAAAGCAGGGATTATAAATCATTACAAATAAAATAAAAGCCACTGCACTTGGCATAGGTATGTTTTTAGCGATAATTCCTTTTAAATCATTATTTGTTTCATCTACATCTTTTCCTAGTGAATAAAGCACGCCCATAGTTGAGATCATCACTTCTTTAGCAGCCAAACCACTGATTAAAGATACGCTTAATTTCCAATCTAACTCAAGGGGTTTAAAAATAGGTTCTATGCCTTTGCCAAATTGTCCTAAATAACTTTGTTCTATAGCTCTTTCTTGAGCATTAAAATCATTTAAATTTTCTTCACTTTTTGGAAAATTGCTAGCAAACCATATGAGCAAAGAGGCCAAAAGTATGAAAGTTCCTGCTTTTTTAAGATACATTTTGGCTTTATTATAAACCATAAACCAAACTAAATGCCAATTTGGCATACGATATTTTGGCATTTCCATAACAAAAGGTTCATCAAGTCCACGAAATGCTGTCATTCTTAAAAATTTTGCAGCACAAAGTCCTAAAATCGCACCTAAAATATAAATTCCAAAAAGATAATTTCCTGCTTTTTCACTTGGAAAAAAAGCACCGATAAAAAGCACATATACAGGAAGTCTTGCCCCACAACTCATAAAATTGATCACAAAAAGAGTTAAAAGCCTATCTCTTTTGTTCTTAAGAGTGCGTGTAGCCATAAAAGCAGGTACCGAACAACCAAAACCAGTGATTAGCGGAATAAAACTTTTACCATGCAAACCAAATTTATGTAAAATCCCATCAAGTAAAAAAGCTACTCTTGACATATAGCCTGTGGTTTCTAAAAGAGCTATGCCTAAAAATAAAATCATTATATTAGGCAAAAAAAGTATCACAGCACCAACACCTGCGATAATCCCATCAGCCAAAGCTGAAGCGATAAAGGTATTAGAAATATTGTTTTTAATAAATTCACCTAAGGCATTAAAGCCTGATTCTATATAATCCATAGGAATTTGTCCTAAGCTAAAGGTGAGTTGAAATAAAAGCCACATTAAAAATAAAAATATAGGTAAGCCAAAGAATTTATGGATAAGTAAGGCATCGATTTTTTTGGTTAAATTTCTTTCTTCTTTTTTTTGTGTGATAATTTTTTTTGAAAGTTCATTAATAAAATATAATAAATCTTCTTTTTCTGGACTTTTTTCGCAAAGTGGAGTGTAAAATTGGGATCTTGGAATAAATTTACTTTCAAATAAAATAATAATTTTTTGCAGTAAAAGTTCTAAATTTTCTTTTGTTTTTGCTGAAATTTCAACAACTTGACTTTGAAATTCTTGGCTTAAAACAGAAGTGTCAAGCTCTATACCTTCTTTTTTGGCTTCATCGCACATATTTAAAGCTAAAAGCATTTTTTTATTAAGACTTAAAAGTTCTGCGCTAAGGATAAGATTGCGTTCTAAATTGGTAGCATCTAAAACATTAACAACAACATCATAGTCATTTTGATTTAAAAAATGGCGTGTGATTTTTTCTTCTTCGCTATATCCATCTAAAGAATAAGTTCCTGGCAAATCAATGACTTCAAATTCATAGTTTTTGTAAAAAGTTTTTGCACTTGCTTTTTCTATAGTAACTCCGCTAAAATTTCCTACTTTCATATTAGCTTTGCAAAGCGCATTAATAAGAAGACTTTTGCCTACATTAGGCTGACCTACAAGGGCTATTTTGATTTTTTTCATATAAGATTCACTTCTATGGTTTTAGCTTCATCAGATCTTAGGATAACACAACTTGTATCAAGTTCTACCATTATGGTGGCATTTTTTAAAGAGGAGTGAATTTTTTTCAAGTTTTTATTTTTAATAAATCCAAAGCTTAAAAGTCTATTTTTGAGTTCTTTGTGAGCGTTTAAATTGACAATAATAGCCTTTTGTCCATCTTTTAACTCGTTTAAAGTCATTGTAATTCCTAAATTAATAATAAATATTATAATAAAAAAGTGTAATGAAATTATCCTTCTTGCAAAAAGAAGGATAAATATTTAAAAAGAAAAGTGGTTTAAATTTTCTAGATTGATGATTTGATCTAGAATTTTGTTAGCTTTAGCATTATCAAGGTAAATTTGTGCATTGGCTAAAAATTTAGCTTTTAATTCTTCAAAACTGAGCGGATTATCAAAATTACCTTTATTGATAAAAACATCTTTTTGGATTATGTGTCCATCTTGCAAACTGGCTTCTAAATGCCCTGGAAAATATTTTGGAAAGCCTTGAGATTTCCTTTTTTCGTAACTGATTTTTTTAGCAAATTCTAGTACTTCTTCACGCTTTAAATTTTCATAAGATTCAAGAGTGATTTTACCATCAAAGAATCCTAGAGCCATTAAAAAAGGCATGGAAAATTTAGCTTCATAAGCACTATTTGGAGTGTATTTTGCTTCCAAAGGATCACAGATAAAAGAAATAGGAACTTCATCTACAAAACAATGAATACTTTTAATTTCATCAGCTTTTAAACCATCATTTTTTAAAGCAATAGCACAATCAATAAGCCCATGAGCAAAATGACAACTTGGATAAGGCTTGATTGAAACTTGCATGGTTTGCCAAATTTCACCTAAGGATTTGCTAAGTTCTGTTTTATCGCATTCTTCTTCTATACCAAAACATTTAAAGATATTGTCTCTACCTTCAAAAATACTCAAAGGTCCACTCATATTGTTTTTGGCAAAATGAGCTACCATAATACCGTTTTTAATAGCATTGGCAATATGTAAAACTTTTGAATTAGATCCATTGGATAAAAACTCATTAACCCCACTTGCAAAACTTCCTGCAAGTCCTAAAGCATTGATGATTTGTTCTTTGTTAAGATCCAGTAAGATTGCACTTGCACTCACACTTCCAAAAATTCCTGCAATAGCAGTGGTATGAAAACCACGCTTATGAAAAGTGCCTTTACCCGCAATGCCTACTCTAGCTGCAATTTCCCAGCCTATTATAAAAGCTTTGATGATTTTTTTTGCATCTTTACTAACATGAAATCCATAACTTAAACAAAGTGGAGTTAAAATCGCACTTGCATGCAAAATCGCTTCTGTATGCGTATCGTCAAAATCTAACGCATGAGAAGCAATGCCATCTAGCATGGCTGCGTATATAGGATCTAATTTTTGATCATTTACCCAAATAGGAGTATTTTTTTCTGTGCTTAAATTTTCAAAAGCTTTAAAAGCATTTAAAACACATTCTTCTTTGCTTGCTGCTATAGCTGTTCCAAGGCTATCAAGCATAAGCTCTTTAGCTCTTTGAACAACTACATTAGGGATATTTTCATATTTAAGATTGAAAATAAAATCCACTAAAATTTCACTATAGAACATGATTTTCCTATTTTAAGATAGCGCTATTTTTGATTTTTGCCAAAAATTCATCTACAAGTTTTGGTGCATATCCTACATAGGTTGTTGCATCAAGCAAAGCATCAATTTCTTTTTCCTTCAATACCTTAGATACTCTTTTATCTGCAAGTAAAACTTCTTTAAAAGTTTTTTGTTTTTCTATACCTAGCATAGCATTTTCATAAATAATTTCATGGGCATGTTGTTTTCCATAATGATCGCTTAATGCAAACATAACACGCTCGGCTAAAACAAAACCATTAAGAGTATTTAAATTTTTAAGCATTTTATCTTTTTTTACTTCTAAATCGCTAAGAGCGAATTTCATGTTTGCTAAAACCACAGAAAGCATTAAAAACATTTCAGGTAAAAGCTTCCATTCCATTTTCCAAACTTGACCATCTCTTTCATGTTCATGTCTTTCAATATCACTTAAAATGGCTAAATTTGCTTTAAAAGCATTGCTTACTGTAACTGCATTTTCGCTTACTGCAGGATTTCTTTTGTGTGGCATAGTGCTTGATCCTACTTGTCCTTTGCCAAAAGGTTCAGCAACTTCATCAATTTCATTATGCGAAAGGATTAAAATTTCATGAGCGATTTTGTTAAAGGTTGCGTTGATATTACCTAGTACAAAACCAAGTTCTATAAAGCGATCACGTGCGCTCTGCCAAGAAATATTAGGCACATCAAGTCCTAAATTTTCTAAAGTGAGTTTTTCTACCTCATTGCACTCATCACTTAAACTTGCTTTAGTTCCTACAGCGCCTACTATACTGCCTACATAAAGTCTTTTTTCAAGCTCAAGTATTCTTTCAAAATGACGCTCAAGTTCGCTTAACCAAATAGCCACTTTATGTCCGAAAGTAATAGGCAAAGCCTGAAGTGCTAAAGTTCTTCCCATCATAGCAGTATTTTTATGGGTTTTAGCTAGTTTTGCTAGGGCTTTTGCGATAGCTTTTAATTCGCTTTTTATAAGAGTCATTGCTTCTTTAAATTGTAAAACCAGTCCTGTATCGATGATATCTTGAGTGGTTACTCCAAAATGTACATATTCTCCTAAATTATTATCGCAAGCTTTTTCTAATCCTCTTACAGTAGGAACTAAAGGGTGTTTAGTCTTTTTAAATTCAGCAAAGATAAAGTCCATATCCATAAATTTATAATGAGCTTTTTTTGCGATCTCATCAGCTGCTTTTTTCGGGATAATTTTAAGTTTTGCTTGTGCTTTTGCTAAAGCTGCTTCAACATCGAGCCATTTTTGTATGCGGTTTTGTTCGCAAAAAATAGCACGCATTTCCTGCGTGCTCCATGAGTCTGCTAGTAATCTATGATCAAATACGCTAATTCCTGTCATCTTATCTCCTTATTTTTTAATACTATCAAAAGCTTGTGTTAAATCAGCAATTAAATCTTTAGTATCTTCAAGACCTATATGAAATCTTACAAATGGCCCTCTTGCATTCCAATTTGTTGCAGTTCTAGGTGGAGTAGTTACGGTGGCTAAGCTTTCATATCCACCCCAGCTAGCACCAATTGAAAAGTATTCTAGTTTATCTACAAATTTAATAGCATCCTCTTTGCTATAACCTTCTGCAAATTCTATGGTAATCATACCATTTGTACCTTTATGATCACGCATGAAAATTTCATGATTTAGGTGGGATTTAAGTTTTGGATAGAAAATTGTTTTAATTTCTTTTCTGTTTTGTAAAAACTCTACAATTTCATCAGCACTTTTTTCATGAGCTTTCATTCTCACATCTAGTGTTCTCATACCACGAAGTACTAAGTAAGCATCATCAGGACTTGTTGTAAAGCCTAAAGCTTCTGGAAGTTTGTCAAAATTTTTCCATTCTTTTTCGTTGATTACTACTATACCCATGGTTACATCAGAGTGTCCGCTAAGATATTTTGTAGCGGCGATAACTGAAATATCCACTCCAAGTTCTAAAGGATTTAGAAAATATCCACTAGAATAAGTATTATCAATGGCTACAGGGATATTATGCGCATGGGCAATTTTGCAAAGTTTTGGTAAATCTATGATTTCATAAAGTATAGAACCTGGACTTTCACATAAGATAAGCTTGGTATTAGGTTTGATTTTTTCTTCTACATCACTTGCATCAGCTTTTAAAAAATCAATTTCAACACCTATTTTTTTTAAAAATAATTCGCAAATCGTTCTTACAGGCCCATAAATTGCATCAGTAATTAAAAAATGTGCATCTTTGCTTGCATAGTTTAAAAGCACCATAGCTAATGCTGCAAGTCCTGTTGGGAAAAGTTGTGCTCTATAGCCACCCTCTAGAGTGCAAATAAGTTTTTCAAGTTCAAAATTAGTTGTTGTTCCTCTAGCTCCATAACTTAAAACACGATCTGTTTTTCTTAATTCTCTGTATTTTTGCCAAGTTGCGTGATGTTTAAAAAGTATGGTTGATGCACGCATAAGTGTAGGATTGACTGATCTTACTTCAGCGCCTTGATCGCCTCTGCCACAATGAATAAGTTTAGTTTTTGAGTTCATTTTTTATCCTTTTTAAAGATAGATATAAGTCATAATAACATTTACAATAGCTGCTACAAGCATAGGAATAGCTGTTCTTTTAACCACGGCAAAAGGACTTACTCTTGCAATAGCTGAGATAGCTAAGATCGCTGGTGCAATAGGACTAACACATCTTCCAAAGCCCGTCATGATTTGAATTGGTGCTATCATGGTGATAGTTTCAACTCCAAAGTGTTTTGCTATATTTGGGATAAGTGGAGCAAAACTAAAAAATGCTGCATTTCCTGAACCCATTAAGAAAGCACAAACTGCAAGCAAGATTGAAACGACGATAATAATAGCCAAAACTCCAAATCCTGCATTTTTGCAAAATTCTATTAAAGTATCTACAAAACCTACAGATAAAAGACCACTTGCAAATACTTGACCACAAACGATGAGTGAAACTGTGATAACAAATAAATGTCCCATTCCTTTAAAGAAAATCATAATAGAATTAAGAGTTTCTACTATACTTTTATAGCGTATCATTTCAAAAATAATAGCCACAAAAGTTGAAATCACCATTGCTACTGGAACATTCATTTTAATTGCGGTACTAGCAGCTGCTTTAACTTCTTCAGCGCTACTTATTCCCATTAAAAC
Organism: Campylobacter sp. BCW_6464; assembly: GCF_001762775.1. Lineage (NCBI taxonomy): Bacteria > Pseudomonadati > Campylobacterota > Epsilonproteobacteria > Campylobacterales > Campylobacteraceae > Campylobacter > Campylobacter sp. BCW_6464. Next base: position 29,511 of record NZ_MJXM01000051.1, read on the forward strand.
CAAGATGCTATCAAGCACGGAGCTAAATCCTAGGATTAAAACCAAAGGAATTATAGGTAAAATCGCATAAATTCTAGGAGGCTTTTTAAGTTCTTTTTCTTTGCCTTCATTTTCATTTAGTTCTTTTTCAATTTCTTGTGCATTGAAGACAAAATTATCTTTTTTGTCAAAAAATTTATTGCAAAGATATATTGCAATACCTACAGCTATAATGATAGGCAAGGTTGTAGGGAGTTGATAATGAACAAAATAAATTGCAGGATCAACTTCAGCTTTTTCTGAGGCCATGATCACATTTCCACTTCCAGGTCCATGATCGATATATTGACAAATAGCAATCACACTTAAGGCAGAAAGTTTTGAAACACCAGAGCGTACAAGTATAGGATACATAGTAACCATAAGTAAAAGTGCCAAGCCTGCGTGAGAAGGGATGAAAAGAACTAAAAATTGCACGATAAAATAAGCAACTATGAGTAAAACATAAGGAGATTTTACGGCTTTTAAAGGTTTTTCAAAAACTTTAAAAAGTGCATAAGAAGCCCCTACATGATCCATATAAGCAGAAAAACCTGCTATAGTCATAAGTGTAAGTCCAAGCCCTGCTAATGTACTTGACATGGTTTGATTAAAAACTTGAAAAATATCAAAAAAACCTAAATTTAAAGAACCTTTAGCGACAATGTGTGGAGAAAGTCCAAAAATAGCAGCTAAGGAAAGTAAAAGTAAACCACTTAAAAGCAATGCCATGTGAGCATTGATTTTTTTATAAAGCATAAAAACAAGTAAAAAAATGCTAAATAGAGATAAAACAATACCTAGCATATTTTAGCCTTTTTGAGCAATAATCTCTATCTCTACTTTAGCTTTTTTTGGCAGATCTTTTACCGCAAAAGCACTTCTTGCTGGATAAGGATCTTTAAAAAATTCAGCATAAATTTCATTAAATGCTATAAAATCATTAATATCAGCTAAAAAGCAAGTGGTTTTAATCACTTTATCATAACTGATACCATTTTCTTCTAAAATAGCACCGATATTTTTCAAAGATTGTTTGGTTTGTTCTTTGATATCAGAGCTTTCTATTTCTCCTGAAGCAGGGTTGATAGGAAGTTGTCCTGATATAAATAAAAGTCCATTTGCTTCTCTGTAAGCTGAGTATGGACCAATAGCTTTTGGATAGTTTGACATGAATTCTCCTTTGTTAAATATAGATTAAGCAGAGTGAATTTTATCACTACAATAATAACTTGTCAATAGTTTATTATTATAATAATAAAATTTTATTTTTTAAGAAATGTTTTAAAGTATAAAGAGTAGAATTTAATATTATATTAATTTTTATTGAAGGCGGTTTTATGGATGAGGGACAAAAACAACAATTTATAAAGTTGACATATTTTTTAGGAGAAGTCCTAGGTGAGCAATATGAGATAGTATTTCATGTAATTACTGAAGATGGAGCTTATATTGCGGCAATTGCTAATAATCACATTAGTGGGAGAAGTTTAGATTCCCCCCTGACTGCTTTTGCAAGTGAGCTTATGCAAAATAAAAAATATTTAGAAAAAGATTTTTTATGTGATTATAAGGCTCTTGTTGGAAAATCAAAATTAATTAGAGGATCTACTTTTTTTATTAAAAATCATGATAAATTAGTAGGTATTTTGTGTATCAATCATGATACTAGCATTATGAGAGATTTAATATGCAAGATGATTGATTTAGAAAAAATTGGAGATATGGGTGATATTTTAGGAAATATTAGTTTTTCTCAAAATGATTCAAGCATAGAAACATTAAGTCACTCGATAGAGGATATTTTAGTTCAAAGTGTAGATTCTAGTTATTTAAATTCTGATTATCAATTAAGTATTACTCAAAAAGAAGAAATTGCTGAAAAGCTATATGAAAAAGGTATTTTTAATATAAAAGGAGCGGTTCCTATCGTAGCAAAATTTTTAAAAATTTCAGAACCTAGTGTTTATAGGTATCTGAAGAAATTTAAAAAATACTAAAATTTTTTGATAAATTTTAGTATTTTTAGGCTCATTTTCTTTAAAAAATTATTTTTAGATTTTTTGAGTAAAAATTCTGCCACATCTTTGCGTCCAAACATAATAGCAAAAGTATAAGGTGTCATTCCTAAACCATTGTTTTCATCAATATTTGCTCCATACTTAACTAAAAGTTCACACATAGGTAAGTATCCTTTAAAACAAACTCCTGCTAATGGGGTTTGTCCACGATCGTTTTTTTCATCTACTTTTGCACCTTTTTCTAAAAGCATTTTAGCACTTTCATAAGAATTATTATAAGCTGCAAGCATAAGCAAGCTATCTCCTTTATGAGTTTTTAAATTTACATTTAAACCTGCTTCTATCATGATTTTAAGATTTTCGCATTCATTATTTCTTGCAAAATTAAAAGCCATTTTGCAAAGCTCTTCAAATCTTTTTTCTTCTTCTAAGCTAAGAGTTGTCATTGTTTTTCCTTAATTATTATAATCTTTAGTTTGCCACCAAAAGTGGCAAGTAAAAATTATTTTTCTAAAGCTTTTTTAATTCCTATTGCATAATCAGGTGAAATTTTTTCAAAATGTTCTAAAGCTCTAGTGATAATTTTTTCATCAACTCCCTCCATAGAAGCGACGATATTATGAAAAAGTTGAGTTTTTTGATCATCATTCATAAGATTAAATAAAGCTCTTGGTTGAGTATAAAAGTCATTATCTAGTGGAGCATATCTTTGTGCTACGCCTTCTAAGACTAAATCAGGTTCAAGATAGCTTTTGTCTTCTTTTGGGCTATTATCATAGCTGTTTGGTTCATAATAAGCTGCATCATTTTTATAACTATCAAAATTCATAGCACCAGCGACATTGTAAGTATTCACTTCGCTTTTTGCACGATTTACGGGCAAAAGATGATAATTAGTTCCTATTCTATATCTTTGTGCATCAGGATATGAAAAAATTCTAGCTTGCAACATTTTATCAGGGCTAAAGCCAATTCCAGGAACGATATTGCTTGGACTAAAGGCAGCTTGTTCAACTTCATTGAAATAATTTTGAGGATTTTTGTTTAGAATCATTTCGCCTATATCCATCAAAGGTACAAGACTATGAGGCCAAATTTTTGTTAAATCAAAAGGATTAAATCCAAGTTTTTCTATATCTTTTTCAGCAAGAATTTGAACTTGAACTTTCCATTTTGGAAAATCTTTATTTTCTATAGCATTATAGAGATCTCTTTGATGGCTTTCTCTGTCTTTTGCTATAAGCTCAGCAGCTTCTTGGTTGGTAAGATTTTTAATCCCTTGTTGGGTTTTAAAATGGAATTTCACCCAAAATCTTTCATTTTTATCATTAATAAAACTATAAGTATGGCTTCCAAATCCATGCATATGACGATAACTTGCAGGAATTCCTCTATCACTCATAAGAATGGTTACTTGATGTAAGCTTTCAGGACATAAACTCCAAAAATCCCAAGCAGCATTATTGCTTCTTAAATGTGTTCTTGGATCTCTTTTTTGAGTATGGATAAAATCAGGGAATTTATAAGCATCACGGATGAAGAATGTCGGAGTGTTATTTCCTACCAAGTCCCAGTTTCCTTCTTTGGTGTAAAATTTAATAGCAAAACCTCTCACATCGCGTTCAGCATCTGCTGCACCTGCTTCACCTGCTACTGTTGAAAAGCGTAAAAATAATGGAGTAACTTCGCCTTTTTGAAAAATTTTAGCTTTGGTATAAGCACTTAAGTCTGCTGTAATTTTTATTTCGCCATAAGCTCCACTTCCCTTAGCATGAACAGTTCTTTCTGGAATTCTTTCTCTATTTTGATGAGCAAGTTTTTCAAGTAAAAGATAATCTTGCATAAGTAAAGGTCCTTTTGCGCCTGCGCTTAATGAATTTTGGTTATCGGCTATAATGTTTCCAAAATCGTTAGTCAATTTTTTCATTGTTTTCTCCTAAATAATAAAATTTATTAATTAGTAAATTATATCTATTAAAAATTAAAATTAACTGAATAATTGCATTTTATTGATAATAAATTTCAAAATAAATTTAGTTTTTTTATATTATAATAATAATTATCAAAATATATTTTAAAAATCACAAAGGAGAATTTATGTCAGTTTTGGTTATTGGTGCAGATGAAATCACTCCTATTAGAGCTGTTTTACATGATTTAGGTGCTAAAAAAATAGAACACTGGGATGCGCGTAATGAAAATAGAGTTAATCGCAAGCCGATTCCTTGTGATACAGAATGTATAGTAATGTTAACAAGCTTTTTAAATCATAATACTATGAAAAAAATCAAAAATGAAGCTAAAAAGCGCAAAATTCCATTAGTTTGTGCAAAAAGAAGTGTAAGTTGTGTGTATTGTGAATATTGTAAAATTTTTAATCTTAATAAAGAATTTTCTTGCTATAAAGGTTAAAGATGTTATTTGGATTTGATGATAAGCGAGAATTTATACCGCAAATTTATCGCTATTTAAACAATCAAGAACTTATGTTGACTTTTTTAACTCAATATAATGCGAGTGTTGATAGCGCTCTAAAAATTCCTCTTTTATATGCAAAAAATACCAAGAGTTTAAAAATGATATTTGGAAATTTTTTACATGATATAATGCATGTTTCATTTGGTAAGATTCAAAATATAAATATCAAGCTTAATACATACGCTTTCTATTTTCAAAGAAGAAAAAGCTTGATTTTTAATACTAAAATATCTAAGAATATCGATCTTTTAAGACTTTTAAGAATTTATCTTTATGGTATTTGTTTTGATGCACAAATTTTATTTAGCTCTTATGTTTATGATAAGGTTTTTTTTCAAAATAATGGAAAAAATATAGATCAAGATGGTAATCTTATTATAATAGATAAGAAATTTGCAATTTTACCACTTTGCAAAGAGATTAATACACATAATTTAAAAATTGAAAATGAAATTCATGGATTATTGAATTTAATAAAAGAAAACAATTTTGAAAAATTTTATATTGTTTGTCCACGTAACAAAAATTTCACACATTTTATTGAAATAAAACATTTTTTGTGTGATTTAAACAAAACTATGTTAAAATTAGTTCCGTATAAAATATCAAATCAAATTATAAGGAGAAAATAATGTCAGTAGCAGTAATCTATGGTAGTGCTATGGGAAATACAGAAGGAGCGGCTAATACAATTGCTTCAAAACTTGGAATTAGCGATGTTTTTAATATCTCAGATATTGATGCGGCTAAAATGAATTCTTACGATAAATTAATTTGTGGAACTTCAACTTGGGGAAGTGGTGATTTACAAGATGATTGGGATGGTTTTGATTTTTCAAGGCTTAGTCTTGGTGGAAAAACTGTAGCTGTATTTGGTATGGGTGATAGTGAAAGTTATTCTGACACTTTTTGTGGTGGCATGGGTAAATTAGCTCAAAATTTAAAAGATGCAGGTGCAAATTTGGTAGGAGAAGTTTCAACTGATGGTTATACATTTGAAGCAAGCGATGCGGTTGTAGATGGTAAATTTGTTGGACTTGCTCTTGACAATGATAATCAAGAAGATCAAACTGAATCAAGAATTGATGCTTGGGTAGAACAAATCAAACCTTATTTTGCTTAATAATTCTTAAAATCAAGAGTTTTTATACTCTTGATTGTTCTTTTCTTAAAAATAAAAAAAACTCACTATTTGATTTATAATTTTATTTTCTAAAGATAATTGACAGTGTTCTTTATTTCCAAGATAAGCTGTTCTTGCAAGAAGACTTGTTTTTTGAGAATTGTAATTTTTAGAGTTGATTTGTAAATTAACTTGCATAGTATAGTAGTTTTCTACCATCCATTCTCCATCACTTTCAAAAGGATCAAAATCATAAAAAAATCTTGCTGAAGTTGTGATTTTTTGAGCATAAGAACGCTTTTTCATATCTACAAGATTGATTAAAATTTCATAATCTGCATTCTCTTTTACTTCTTTTAAGCCTAAATTTTTAAGTTTTAAAGCCAAATCTCTATCCAAAGTAGTTCGAAGTTGGCTAGGATTTTGAAAAGAAATTTTAAAACTTTGTTGTTTTTGCGATCTGATAAAAATGCCTTCATTGCTTGTTTGAATAAAGCTTTGTATGAAAGTTGCATTGGTGCAAGCACTCATAAAGAGTGCTATAAAAAAGCTTAAAATTAAAGCAAATTTAGACATTAGGTTTATTTAATAATAGTTGGAGTAGCGCTAAGACCTAATGAGCGATATTTTTCATATAAGGAAAAAACTTCTTTTAATTCTGCATCACTTACTTTTGGATAATTTTTGATATTTGCATCATAGTATTTGTTTAAAATTGCGATTTTTTCTTTATCATTTTTTGCTTTTTTTGCTTCTTTGTAGATTAGAGCGGATTTTTCAAAAGCAGATTTTCCATGTACTGGAGTTAAAATATAATTAACTTGATAGTTTTTAAGTTCATCATCAATTTGAGCTAAATGTTCTCTACAATAAGGGCATTCAGGATCTGAAAAAACATAAATTGCAGGTTTATTTTTATCTCCCAAAGCTATTACCATGGTTTCTTTTTGTGCTACAGCTTTAGCATTTTTTGTAAAATTTTCTCTTGCTTCTTGAAATTTTTTCATTTCATATTCTTGAGCATAAGAAATTCCCGTTTTCAAGTCGATAAGATCAGGGGTAATAAGACTATCTTTTGTAAAAAGAATGTTTTCTTGTTTTTGTCCATTTAATTCAACGCTTACAATAACACTTTCAAAACCCGTATTACCAACCTTTTGACGATTTGATACACTAACGGTAGCATTTGGAAATTGTGCTTTAATGCTTTTTGAATAAAAATCACTAATTTCTGAATTACTTGCAGCAAACAAAGATGCTGAACAGGCAAGAATTAAACTTAATTTTTTCATAGTTTATAAATCCTTTAAATAAATTATGTTTAATTCTATAATGATTTTCTAAATGTTTGTTAAAAATCTTTTTTCAGCTTCTTTACTTACTTGAGGAAATTTGTCTAAGTATTCTAAATAAGCAATAGCATATTTTCTTGAAAGATTAAAATATTCTTTCATACTTTGCACATCAAGACTTTGATTTTTTAATAAATTTAAACATTCTTGCATAAGTTTTTCAAGAGCTTGTTTTTCTATAAAAAGATTGTGTGAAAGTCTTACAACCAAGCCTTTTTGGGTAAGTTTTTTGAGTATATTATCTCCGCTTTTTCTATCAAGTTCTAAAAAATCATAAAGATTATAAGGAGCTTCGGGTTTAATACCTTGTTTTTTTAAAATTTCATATAATTGATTATTATTTTTTTCTTGAAGTTTTTCAAAATCTATGCCTTTTTTAAAATAAATTCCATTTTGAAAATCCAATAAATTTGACATTTCTTTAAGTCCGAGTTCGCAAAAATTTTCACTTGCCCAAGTAATCCTTAAAGCTAAAGAATGTGCTGAAAGCATGGCATAAGGATTTTTTTCAAGTATGAATTTGATGAAATTTTTAATTTCTTCTAGACTTTGTAAATGATATACATTAAGATTTTTTTCATCAACAAATACTTGATTTAATTCTTTTGCTAATTTCAATGCTTTTTGATGAGAGAGTTTAAATCTTTGATAGCTTGAAAGCAAACCAAAGCCGTATTTATGTGCGTCTTTTAAGAAAGAAAAAGCTGCTTTAAAATCTTTATTTTTCAAAAACATTAAAAATTTATTTTTTTGTTCTTTTTTTAAAGGTTCGCTTAAAGGATTTAAAACCTTACCACCACCTATAACACGATTGTTTTGTAATAAAATAAAAGCCTCATCAAAACTTAAAAATACATTTTTATCAAAACTAAAATGCACAAAAAATTCATCATTTTCTAGTTTTTTTAATATATTTATTTTGCATTCTATTTGTCTTGAACCCACGCAAAAAATCATTTTGCTATTTTGTAAATTTTTTGCTTTAACTAAAGCATCGCATTCTTTAAAGGCTTTAAAATAACCTTTTTTACTTAGTAAATAACCTTTTTTTAACTCTTTATAATCACAATTTAAACTTAAAGCCACACGGTTACAAGCTTTGATTTGCTCTAAATTAGTATCGTGGTTTTGTATATTTTTAACAATGAGTTCTTTTTGAGTGTCTAAACAGATGATTTTTTCATTTAAAGTGATGCTTCCTTCATTAAGACTGCCTGTAACGACAGTTCCTATGCCTTTTAGAGAAAAAACTCTATCGATATAATAATGAAAAATCAGTTCTTCATCGTTTTCTTTGTTTTCTATGGTATAAAGATAATTTTTTAATTCTTCTATGCCTTGATTATTTTTTATACTGGTGTGAAATACTTTTAAAATGGGATAATCTAAATTTTTTAACTCTTCTAAAATTTCTACACTTTTTTGCTCTATATTTTCACAAAGATCGCATTTGCTAAGTACTAAAATAATATTTTTAATATCAAGAATTTTTAAAATTTCTAAATGTTCTAAACTTTGTTCTTTTAAACCCTCGTTAATATCTACAACAAACAAACAAACACTAAAGCCAAAAGCTCCACTTACCATAGTTTTAACCAAATCTTTATGTCCTGGAACATCGATAAAAGAAATGTTTTTATCTTTTAATTTAAGATTTGAAAAACTTAAATTAATGGTGATTTGTCTTTCTTGTTCTTCTTTTAAACTATCGCCTTCAAAACCATTTAAAGCTTTAATGAGTGAAGTTTTTCCATGATCAATATGTCCTGCAGTTCCTATAATAACAGATTTCATAAGTTTTCCATTTGATTGATTGTAAGAATAAGTTTTTGAAGTTCACTTTCTTGTATAGTTCTAAAATCAAGAACAAATTCATCATTTTCAATGCGTCCTATGATATTTTCTTTTCTAAATCGAGTTTGTAGTTTTAAAGCATCTCCTTGAAAAGTTAGTATATAAGTATCTAAACTTTTATCAGGCATAGAACCTCCACCTACTAAACTTTTGCTTTTTTTAAGCTGGGTTTGAAAATTTAATTCTTTTTGTACTCTTAAAGCTTTTTTTTCTATAAAGGATAAGTCATCATTTAAAAGTTTTAAGGTAATAATTTTTTCATAATCTTTTTGCAAATAAGCTTTTAAGCTTTCGTTTAAAAAAGATAGAGTTAATTTATCCACTCTTAGCATTCTTAAAAGTTGATTTTGTTTAAGCTTTTCTATGAGTTCTTTTTTTCCAAGTATAATGCCCGCTTGCACACTACCAAAAAGTTTATCTCCACTAAAACTTAAAATATCACATTCTTGCACGAGTTTTTTGATTTTAGGTTCATTTTTAATCAGTTTTTCATTTAAATTTTCACACCAGCCAGAACCTAGATCATAATAACTCAAAAGTCCTTTTTCTTTTGCTAGTTCATGTAGATCTTTTATATTTACTTCACTGTGAAAACCCATAAGAGCGAAATTAGATTTGTGGGTTTTTAAAATTAGAGCGGTATTTTCGCTGATAGCTTGTTCATAGTCTTTTAAGTGTGTTTTGTTGCTAGTTCCAACTTCGCAAAGCTTTACACCTGCAGCTTTTATCACTTCAGGCACACGAAAACTTCCGCCAATTTCTACAAGTTCTCCTCTTGAGCTTATGATTTCTTTATCATAACAAAGAGAATTAAGTACTAAAAAAACTGCCGCAGCGTTGTTATTGACCACTAAAGCATCTTCACATTCAAAAAGCATTTTAAGTTTTTCTAGTACCAAAGCATAGCGAGAGCCTCTTTTTCCATTTTCTAAATCAAACTCTACATTAGAATAATTACAAATGATATCTTTACACGCTTCATAAAGTTCTTCATGGATTACACTTCTGCCAAGGTTTGTGTGTATAACGACTCCGCTTGCATTGATCACACTTTGTAAGTCTTTGCGGTAAAAAGTTTTGATTTCTTTTTTGATTTCTAAAAGTAGTTTATTTTTAGAAATTTCATCTTGGGAAAAATTTTCTTTTAGTTTTGCGACAACTTTTTTACAAAAAAATGCTTTGATATAAAAAGGATAGGATTTTAAGCTCTCATCTTCAATAAGAGTGTTAATCTGTGGAAAAGTTCTCAATTTGTTCATCTTAAGCCTTAAGAAAATATTTGGTTATTTTAACATAGAATTTATAAAATGATGTTTTAAAGAGATTAAGGAAGACAATGCAAGATTTTGTTTATATAAAAAATGATGTTTTAATCCCTTTGCCTGATGCTATTGAAATTTTAGATCAGGCAAATGATAAAGAAGCATTAGTTTGCAATGATAAAAATCAAAAAGCACAAATTTATGCCCCTGAGATTAATTTTTATCTTAAAAATTCTCAAGATGAAATTTTAGAGCAAAGTAAAAATGTTTTAACGCTTTATGAAGCAAGAGCTAGCGTTTATGACTTAGGGCTTGATTTGGAACAAAGCAAAGAAGTGAAAAATCGTTTGATTTTAGTAGATAGCGATACTCAAACCGTAGAGTTTTTAAAAGAACATGGATTTAAGGTTATTGCTTTAAGCAGTGCAGAAATTTTAGCTGTTTTTGGAAGTGTAGGGGAACTTTGTGCTGTGGTTAAAAATCAAGGCGAAGAAGTGGAAATAGATTTTGATTTTTTGCTTTTTAAAGCTACGGATTTAAGCGTTGTGCGTAAAGATTTTACAAGACAAAGTGGATGTTATAATCTTTTAAATTTTGAAAATCTTGAAGTATTGTTAGAGTTTTTGCAAAGCAAAAGTCCAAAATATCATTATAAAACTTATATTAGCTATAATGCTAGCGTGTGTCAATACCACGAAAGACGCAGTGAGCATTGTGCAAAATGTGCTGAAATTTGTCCTACTGTGGCGATTTTAAAAGATAATGAAAAAAAGCATTTAGAATTTTCTCAAGTGGATTGTTTGGGTTGTGGAGGATGTATTAGTGTATGTCCTAGTGGATCACTTGATTATGCTCCCATGCCAAGAGAAAGTTTTTTTACCCTTTGTGAGTTTTATAAAGATAAAAAAATTTTAATCATTCCTAAAAAAATGTCTTTAGAAAATTTAAATCTTGCTTTACCAAAAGATGTTTTACCCTTTATGATAGAGGGTGAAAAGTGGCTTTCTTCCATGCATTTTTTAACACTTTTGCAAAATAGTGGAGCAAATTTGGTTTTTTATACGGACTTTGTATCTCGTGGTAGCAATGAGGCTATTGTACTTTTAAATACTTTTTTTGAAAGAAAATTTCAAAAAAAAGCTATTTTTGTTGCTAAAAATGAAAAAGAATTGCAAAATGTTTTAAAAGAGCAAGAATTCATACAAGATTTAAAATATGATTTTCATAACAACACCTTAACTACAAGAGAAAATTTTGCCAAAAGAATGCAAGAAATGATAAAAAATGAAGATTTTGGCAGTATAGAAAGTGGCGAATGGTTGCGTTATGGCAAGGTAGAAATCAATCCTAACACCTGTACGCTTTGTCTTTCTTGTGTGGGTGCCTGTAATGTAGGAGCTTTAATCGCTGATAAACAAGAAAATGCTTTGAAATTTAATGCTTCTCTTTGTACGACTTGTGGGTATTGTGAGTTAAGTTGTGCCGAAAAAGATACTTTAAAATTATTTCGTAGTGGAATGGAGTTTAGAGCTTCTTATTTTGAATATCAAACCATGGCAAAAGATGAGCTTTTTGCCTGTATAGAATGCGGTAAAGAATTTGCCACCAAAAAAGCTGTAGAAAAAATAGCCAATTTAATGAAACCTAAATTTGGTAATGATGAGAATAAAATCAAAACACTTTATTGTTGTGCAGATTGCAAGGCAAAAGTGATGATAAAAGCAATGATTAATTAAGATCAAGAAGCTTTTTCATCCACAGCATAGCTTTAGATATGATACTTCCATGAGTTTCATTTTTAAAAAGTTTAAAATGAGTTTTACAATTAGTTTCTTTGGATATTTTTTCGCTAAGTTTTTGAGCATTGAGCTTAGCTACACCTTTGATAATACTTGAATTTGTTTCCAATGAACCTAATCCGATGTAAATTTTAGGGCAAGTTTGTAATTTTATGATGTTAGGTAAAAACTCACTATTATCCCACCATAAAGAAGGAGAAATAATAAAATAATGACTAAAAATCTTACTATCATAAAGAAGTGTATCAATGGCAAAAAGTCCTCCAAAAGAATGTCCAAAGAGAATTTGATGGCTAAAATCAATAGGATACATTTTGTTGATATAAGGGATGAGTTGGGTTATTAAAAAATTTCTAAATTCTTTACTACCTCCACCTTGTTTATTTAAATTTGTTGCAGGCGTATAATCTTTAGTGCGTTTTTGTGTGTCAAAAGCTAAATTATTATCATAACCTATTCCAATAATTAAAAGATTTTCTTTGACAGGAGTGTTGAAAAGATTTAAAAAAAGAGGAAAAAAAGCATTTCCATCGAGTAAATAAATGATTTTATATTTATAATTTGAGTTTTCATTCTTGTTTTTAGCTATAAAAATTTTATATATTGTGTCATTATAATTAAATTTGACATTTTCTAAAATAAAGTTTTGTTTTGCTTGTTTTGAGAGCTTGGGTATCTCTAGACTTGGTTTTGCAAAAGCTAGAAAAAAAGAACAGAATAAAAATAATATTTTTTTCATAATTTTTCTTCTAATTCTTTTTTATTTGTAAGTTTGCTATCAAATTTAACAACAAGATTTTTAGAGTTTTTATAAATATCTACAACCCCTAAATTTTCACTAAAACTACTAAAATTTAAAGGTGTGTCTAAAGGTAGATAAAGGTTTTTAAAATCAGCTGGATTTTTTAAGAAAAATAATGCCACAAGCCAAATTAGGGCTAAAATTACTAAAATAATAGCCAAAAGATTTAAGGCATCTAGATGTAAAAATATCCCTCCGATAATACCACCTATAAAACTTCCACCATATCCAAAAGCATTAAACAACCCTAATGCCGCACCTTTTTCATGAACTTTACAAAATTTTGATGCACAACTTTGCATAATAGGTTCGTGTAAATTAAAACCTATAAAAAAAATCACAACTGCTATGATAAAAAAATCCATAGAATTACTAAAAGCAAAAAAAAGATAAGAAAGTATGAAAAAAACAATTCCTAAGAGTAAAATTTGTTTAGCTAAACCTCTTTTTTCACCTAAACTTCCAGCAAAGCCCATAGCGATAAAACCTGCTACCATAGAAGCGCTATAAACAATCCAAAGTTTATCAGAAGCAAAGCCTAAATGTTTTACTAGAATAATAGGAATACTTAAAAATGCTATACTCATAAGCATTTTTTGCATGAAATTAGTAAGATTCATAAGGGCTAAATTTTTTTGTTTAATAAGATGGAAAAAAGGAGTTTTTTCATTTTCATGAGTGATTTTATTTTCTTTAGGTATAACGGTATAAAGTAAAATTATACATAAAAGAGACAAAGCTGCACTAAGATCAAAAAGGCTAGATAAACCCCATTTTGCACTCATTAAAGGAGAGATCACCATAGAAGCTGCAAAACTAAGTCCTATAAAAGAACCCATTACCGCCATGGCTTTACCACGATTTTCTTCTGTGATAAAATCACTTATCATTGCTGTAGCTACTGCTCCAATAGCTCCTGCACCTTGGAGCATTCTTCCTAAAAGCATGATGTAGATATTTTCCGCAAAAGAACAGATTAAAGAGCCTATTATAAAAATAATCAGTCCAATGAACATGGTTTTTTTACGACCAATTTTATCACTTAAAATTCCAAAAGGCATTTGTAAAATCATTTGGGTTAAGGCGTAAACACCAACTAAAAGTCCCACTAAAAATTCATTAGCACCTTCAAGTTTTAAAGCATAAAGACTTAGAACTGGCAAAACTATAAACAGCCCAAAAAATCTTGTTCCAACTATGAAAGATAAGGGTAAGACATTATTTAGCATTATCAATTTCCTATTAAATTTGAAATTTAAATTAGGATAATTTTACTATGAAATGTATTAAGCGTTGATTAACATCGTTTTATCATTTGATATTTAAAAGCTACGCACAAGGATAAATTTTATAAAATCATATTTTTGTTTTTGATATTATTTTGGAGCTTTTGTTATGAAGATTATCCTAGCTACGAGCAATAAGCATAAAGTTTTAGAACTTAAAGAAATTTTAAAAGATTTTGAAATTTATGCTTTTGATGAAGTTTTAATGCCTTTTGAGATTGAAGAAAATGGAAAAACTTTTAAAGAAAACGCCTTGATTAAAGCAAGAGCGGTTTTTAATGCTTTAGATGAAAAACAAAAAAAAGATTTTATCGCTTTAAGTGATGATAGTGGCATTTGTGTAGATGTTTTAGAAGGAAATCCAGGAATTTATTCTGCTCGATTTAGTGGTAAAAGCGATGATAAAAATAACCGTGATAAACTTGTCAATGAAATGGTAAAAAAAGGTTTTAAACAAAGTAAGGCGCATTATGTTGCTGCTATTGCTATGGTGGGTTTGATGGGGGAGTTTAGCACGCATGGAAGCATGCATGGAAAAGTAATAGATACAGAAAAAGGTGAAAATGGTTTTGGTTATGATAGTCTTTTTATTCCAAAGGGTTTTGATAAAACCTTAGCCCAACTTAGCGTGGATGAGAAGAATAATATCTCTCATCGTTTTAAAGCCTTAGAGCTTGCAAAAATCATTTTAAAGATTTTAAATAAAGGATAAAAATGAAAAATTTTTTAAAATATATAGCTATTATTGTTTTAATATATGCTCTTTATGTTGGTTTGGAAACTTGGTTTTCTTAGAATAAATAGTAATTAAAAAGCTTGGTAACAAGAACAAACTTCCACTTAAAAGCAAAATCATTACAAAAACGGTTAAAATTCCAAAATAAATTGTTGGAATGAAATTGCTACTCATCATCACGCTAAAACCTAAAACTATGCTAATTGTGGTATAATAAAGTGCCGAACCTATACTAAGGTGAGAAATCATAATGGCTTCTTCTAGGCTTTTGTTTTTAATTTCTTCCCTAAAACGATAAATATAGTGCAGGGCATCATCAACGCCTATGCCTATAGCAATAGCAGCTATAGTAATACTCATCATATCCAAAGGAATGCCTAAAAGTCCCATAAGAGCAAAAACCACGCTTAAAGGAATAACATTTACTAATATAGCCGCAACTGAAAATTTTAAATCTCTAAAAACAATGATAAAAAGTATAAAAATAGTTAAAATTACAAATATAAGAGTATCAAATTGCGATGAAAAAAGACTTTGAAGCATATTATTATAAAGCACCATTATACCTGTGATTTGTACTTCTACTCCATCGTTTTTTACAAGCTCG
Source organism: Campylobacter sp. BCW_6464 (assembly GCF_001762775.1). Taxonomy (NCBI): domain Bacteria; kingdom Pseudomonadati; phylum Campylobacterota; class Epsilonproteobacteria; order Campylobacterales; family Campylobacteraceae; genus Campylobacter; species Campylobacter sp. BCW_6464. The sequence goes on from NZ_MJXM01000051.1 coordinate 44,849, forward strand.
TTGAGCTGTTTTTTAAGATCTATTAAAAACTCATTACGTCTTAAATTCGGATCAGAGTCAACAATACGCATACTAAATCTTAACTCGTTATTTTCTATACTTACAAAAGGCGAAAGCAAGTCTTGTTTAAATTTAGCAGGTAAATTCTCATTTAAAAATGCAAGGGCAAAATCATTTAACTCTTTTCCATCGTTGATATTTTTCCCTAGGGTTAAAAGACTATTAAGACTTAAAACCGAACCTACAAATTCTTTGTTTTCTAAAAATTCATGAACTTTTTTTGCAATGCGTGTTTTTTTAGAGTCAAACCAATAAGTTTCTTGTGTGGCTAAATTTTCAAATTCACTTTCAAAACTATCAAGAGTATCGCTTGTATTTTGATCGTTTTTATTATTTTGAAAACGAATGATTACTTCTAAAGGCAAGGTTCCACCTAGATTTTTATCAATAACCAAAAGTCCTTTTTTGATTTCACTACCATCTTTGAAATAATTGACAAAAGAATTTTCAACTCTGAGTTTTGAAATGCCTATTAAAGCTAAGATTATAGCAAGAACTGAAATTCCATAAATCATGCGACGCTTTTTAGGATCAAGAGCGGTTTTAGCACAAAAGGCTAAAAGATTAAATTTAAACTCTTTTTTATGATAATTTTTTGGTTTTAAAAGAACTAAGATACTTGCTAAAAACAAATAACTAAAGATAAGAGCTAAACCTATACCTATACTCATCATAATGCCAAGTTTTATGATAGGTTCGATATTTGATAGGATTAAAGAAAAAAATCCTATCATCGTTGTAACAATGGCATAAAGGCTAGGATTTGCTTTGGCTAGTAAGGTTTGAAGCACTATGCGCTCAACTTTAGCTTTGGGATGATTTTGGGTGCTTTCGATAAAATGCGTGATCAAATGAACAACTACACTTAAGGTGATAATTAAAACCAAAGCAACATAATTTGATGAAATAACCGTGATTTGAAAATTTAAAAGTGCAAAAACTCCACTAGCCGCACTTAGGCTTATAAAACAAATAAAAAGAGGTAAAAAAACAAAGCGCCATGAACGGAAAAAATAATAAAGTGCAAGTCCTAGTAAAAATACAAGAGAAACACCATAAAGCACAAGATCAGATTTTATATAAGCTATCATATCATCAGCGATCATGCTTACGCCACCAAGGTAGAGCGTATCTTTGTTTTTTTCATAAGTGCGAGCTATGCTTTTAATAGTATCTAGACTTTGTTTCGTGATAACTTTTTGCTTGTCTTGATGTTCTTTTATGGCAAGACGAATTTGATCTTTTTCTTTTTCATCGGTAGCAAGATCGCGTTTTTCTATAAGATTATTATAAACTGTATCAGGCTTTAAGTAAATAATAAGCCCTGTTACTTTTCCATCTTTTGAGATGATATTATTTTTATAAAAGGGACTATTTAAAATTTCATTTTGGGCTTTTGTGCGGTTTATATCTTGGCTTTCTATATTTGGGATATTTTTTAAAAGTTCTTTTAAATCCGTATTTTGCGAACTTTGAAGCAAAGGGGCATTGATGATACTAAAAACGCGTTCTACTAAAGGGGCTTTTTCTAATTCTTCATGAAGTTTTTTTAATTTGGCTAAATTTTCATTTGAAAAAGGTTTTTCATCATAGGGTTTGAAGGCTAAAAGTAAAAAATTATCACTTTTATAATGTTTTGAAATTTCTCTAAAAGTTTTTAAATCCGCATCATCTTCTAAAAGCAAACTTTCAGCACTTGCATCTACGCTAAGCTTAAAAGCAAAAAAGCTTAAAAACAGGCATATAAATAAGGTTCCAAAAAAAGTACTTTTTGGACGAGAAATAAAAAACTTTAAAAGCTTTGCAAACATTATTCTATGACAATGCTTTCAAGTTTTTGAAGTAGGGCATCAAAGCCTTGGTTGGCTAAAATATCTCCAAATTGTGATCTATAAGTTTGTATTATACTCACACCTAAAACATCTACATCATAAATAAGCCAGTTGTTATTATCATTGTAAAATTTGAAAATGATATTTTTTTCTTCCCCATCTACTACCATAGAAGTGGTTAAAAAATAGCGTTTTTCATTTTTTAACTCACCATTTTTGACCTTTAAAACCTGATCTTTATAAAGACTGAGTTTATCGGTAAAACTTTTTTTAAGACTTGCTTCAAAGGCTGTGGTAAATTTTTCTTGTTCTTTTGGGGTTAATTTAGAATAATTTTTTGAAAGACTGAGTTTTGCCATGAGTTTATAATCTATTATACTATCAAAAAGTTTAAAAATTCCATCAGCAGCTTGTTTTTTATCTTCTTTGCTATCTTGTAAAAGTTTTAAGCTTGCATCAATGTTTTTTTGCATAGTACTAGAAATTTCATCTAGCTGTAAGGCAAAAGCATTAAAAAATAAAGCCAAGATTAGAAATATTTTTTTCATTATTTTCCTTTATTTGCTAAGTTCATTGCGTCTTTGCTCGTAAGCATCACGCAAGAATGGATATAAATTAGGCGTGTTGTGATAAATTTCATCAATTTCATCAAGTCTAAAACTAAGTTCATTGCCAAATCCATAAGCGCTTATAGCTATACTTGCCCAAGTAGGATCAATGTAAGCGGTAAAACTTGCATACCAAGTTGCAGGTAAAGCAAGAGTGTCTCTAAGATTACTAGGGCCAAGTATAGGTAAGACAATATGAAAACCGCTTCCTACGCCCCAGTGAGCCAAAACGGTTCCTAAGTCCGCGGGATGTTTTTTAAGACCCATTTTTGATGCCACATCCATAAGTCCACCAAAGCCCATAATGGTATTGGCGGTAAATCTTTTAAATTCTTCTCCCGCTTCTTTAAATTTAAACTGCAAAACATTGCTTATAAAACGCAAAGGAGCAAGTAAATTATCAAAGAAATTTCTTACTCCTAATCTTATAAATTCAGGGGTGATGGCGTTATAGCCCTTAAGAACGGGACGCAAACCATAATCATATAAAGCCACATTAAAGCTTGTCATAGCTTTGTTATATCCTGAAAGCGGATCGTTTACTTGATAGTTTTGGTATTCTTGTTCAAAATCATCTAAATTTTGTTCTTTAGCAAAAGCAAAAATAGTAAAAAAAATTAAAATAAAAGATATAAATTTTATTCTCAAACAAAAACTCCTAAAAATTTTAAAAGTAAGATTATAGCAAATTTTTAATCAAGATTTATATCCCAGTAAAAATCCACCCATTCAGTAGCTTCTTTTACTTTAAAATCAGGCTCCAAAAGAGCGGTTTTTTTGTAAAAAATGGTTGCAATTTTAAGTTCTATATGAGGAAATTTTTCAAGCAAAACTTTTTTTATTTCTACTAAACTTTCTCCGCTATCTACTATATCATCAATGAGTAGAATTTTTTTGTGCTTGCTTAAATCAGGAATATTAAAAATTTCAATAGTATCAAGTTTTTTTGTATCATCGTAATGAATTGAGTTTAAAGCAAAAAGCTGACGTGTTTTTAAAGCTACTGCTAAAGAGTGTCCTAAACTCATTCCTCCTCTTGCTATAGCTAAAAGTGCATCAGGGTTAAAATCTTTTTTAATTTCTTTAGCAAGAATTTTTACATCTTCTTTAAATTCTTCATAGGAGTAAAATATCATTATATATCCTTAATTTATTGTAGTGCCATAAGTAAAAAATTACCCAAAGATAATAAACTTAAAACTATAATGCCAAGATTGATTTTATTCCATTCGCGTTTAAAAATTCTTACAAGTAAATAAGAAAGAAAACCAAAAGCAAAACCTGTGGTAATGGAGTAAGTAAAAGGCATCATGATAATAGTAAAAAAGCTTGCTACAGCTATAGCATTATCTTTAAAATCTATATTTTTAACTTCCATAAACATTAAAATTCCAACCATTATAAGTACGGGGTATATTGCATTTGCAGGAATGGCTTTAAAAAGTGGCAGTAAAAAAAGTGTAAAAGCAAAACAAATAGCTACAACTAAAGCTGTAAGCCCCGTTCTTCCTCCACTTTCAACACCTGTAGTGCTTTCTACAAAAGCAGTAACTGTAGAAGTGCCTGTCATAGCTCCTAAGGCTGATCCTGTTGCATCTGCCATTAAGGTTTTGCTTAGTTTTTTTTCTCCATTTTTTGGATCATCAAAAATCTTTCCTCTTTCACCCACACCTGTGATAGTTCCTATACTATCAAAAAGTTGAGTGATGAAAAAAGTAAGAATTATAGGTATCATAGTAATATTTAAGGCGCTTTTGATATCAAGTTGTAAAAAGATGGCTCCTAAACCATTTTCCATGCTAAAATTTGGCAAAGAAAAGATTTGCACAGGAAAACTTGCATTATCTAAATGAAAAATCCAAGCGATAATAGAGCTTACTAATACCCCCAAAATAAAAGCTCCGCGAAGTTTTATAGCCCAAAAAAAGATGATTAAAGCTAGGGTAAAAATTCCAAAAAGCACATGAGGGCTTTTGAAATTTCCTATGCTGACTAAAGTATCTTTATTATGCATTATCACACCCATTTGACTTAAGCCTAAAAATGCAATAAAACAACCTATGCCCGCACAAATTGCAAGGCGTAAATCTTTTGGGATATTGCGGATTACCCAAAGGCGAAAATGTGTAAAAGAAAGTATGAGAAAAATAATACTTGAAATAAAAACAGCTCCTAAGGCACTTTGCCAAGCTATGTTTTGACCTAAACAAACCGCAAAGGTAAAATAAGCATTTAAACCCATTCCCACACTCATAGCTACAGGAGTATTGGCGAAAAAAGCATTAAAAGCACTTGCAACTATGGTGATTAAAGCTGTTGCGGTGATTAAAGCTTCTATAGGCATTCCTGTATTTCCTACTATGCTAGAATTTACAGGGATAATATAAACCATAGCCAAAAAAGTAGTAAGCCCTGCTATAACTTCAGTTTTAAAACTCGTATTGTTTTCTTTGAGTTTAAAAAAGTCCATTTTTTCTCCTTAGTAGGTTTTTAGCTCGTTATATAAACTATCGCGTTCTACAGGAATAAGATTTGAAGTTTTTATCATATCGATAAAAGTTTTTAAACTTGTGCCTTTGGCAGATTTTGCACCACCTGCGCTTTGTATGCTTTCTTTTTCTATAGTGCCATCTAAATCATTAGCCCCAAATTCTTGTGCTACCATGGCTAAATTTAAAGTCATTGTTGCCCAGTAAGCTTTGATATTTTTAATATTATCAAGCACTAAACGAGCAATGGCAATGGTTTTTAAAATTTCTTCACTATCCATGATTTTATCAATTTGTATAAAGCTATTATTCCTTTGCCAAACTAGAGGGATAAAAGCATTAAAACCACCAGTTTGATCCTGAAGATCACGCAGTCTTAACATATGATCGATCCTGTGACGTCTTTCTTCTATATGCCCAAAAAGCATGGTAGCATTACTTTGCTTGCCTTTTTCATGCCAAAGTTTATGAATTTTAAGCCAATTTTCACTGCTAACTTTTCCATGGCAAATTTTCTTACGCACTTCTTCATCAAAAATTTCAGCTCCACCGCCTGGCATGGAATCAACGCCGTATTCAAGCATTTTTTCTATCACTTCTTCATAGCTCATTTTAAAACGACGATGTAAAAAATCAATCTCAGCAGCAGTCATAGCTTTCACATGAAGATTGGGATATTTTTCTTTTATCATTTTAAAAATTCCTAAGTACCATTGCCAAGTTGTATCTTTGTTGTGAGCTGAAACGATATGCACTTCTTTGGTTTCTCGTTTTACGGTTTCATCAACAATTTTCATGATTTCTTCATGAGTCATCAAATAAGGATTAGGATTTTTTCGGTGTGCTGAAAAGGCGCAAAATTTACAGGTATCTGCACAGATATTGGTTGGATTGATATGGCGATTAATATTAAAATAAACTTTTTTTCCATGAAGTTTGGTGCGTTTTTTGTGAGCGTATTTGCCTAGGGTAAAAAGATCTAAATCCCAAAGTGCATTGGCTTCTTCTTGGTTTAATCTTTCTTCATTTTCTAGTTTGGTAATTAAATTTTTCATTTTAATTTTACTCTTTTGCTGTTTTTAAATAAAGCATTATAATTTTTGCTTACTGAAAAAGAGTTTATAGAAAAAGCCAAAATAAAAGATATTTTTGTTAAGATTATTATTAAAATATTAAAATTTAAAGAGAGTGGAAATTTTGTTAAATAAAGAATTAGAAATTTTTAAAAAAAATCTTAGTTCCTATACCCAAAGTTGTAGAAAATTTTTTCTTAAGCAAGGGGCGTTTAGCTTATATCATTCTAAAAATATGGATAATTTCATAAAAAAAGCTTATGATATAGTTCTTAAAGATTATTTTGATGATTTTTCACCTCCAAGTGATAATATCCCTTTTTGTGTTTTAGCAAGCAAAGCATATGCAAACAATAGTCTTTGTTTTAATGAAAGTATTTCTTTGATTTTTGTTTATAAAGATATTAAGGCTTTTCATTTAAAACCTATGATTAAGGCTTTTATCGAAATTTTAAATGATGCGCATTTGCAAATTGACTCTGTTATCTTAGAATTTAATGGACTTTATAATGCTAGCAATGAGCTTAAGACTTCTATAATACAAACTCGTTTTATATGTGGTTCTAGGATTTTATTTAAAGGGATTAAGACGAAATTTGAGAGTATTTTAGAAGAAAATAAAAATGATTTTGCCAAGCTTTTGTTAGAAAATTTTAAAGAATTTGATATTCCATTTATAAAGCAAGAATTTAATATCTTAAAAGATTTTGGCGGATTAAATCATTTAAGATCCTTAGAGGGTTTGCTTGTTCTTTTTAAGACTTCTCCAAAAAATTATGCTTTAAATTTTATAGATGAAAAAAATTTAAGCGAGTTACGTTTAGCTGGAGACTTTTTACTTTCTTTAAAATCAGCGATGAATTTATTAAGTGCTAAAGATGAGGATGAGTTTTTACTTATTAATGTTCATGACTTGAGTGAATTAATGTATAAAAAAGCTAAAAAACATTTTGGAGCAAATGAGTTGTTGGTTCAAAAGGCTTTGCAAAGTATGCATACTATAGGTTTTTATACACACTTTTTAGCAAAGCAAATTCAAGATGGATTAAATCATACTCTTAAACAAGAATATAAATTTAAAACTCTTGTGGAAGTTTTAGAATACTTATTAAAACTTGAAGATAAACAGGTTATTTTCGATCTTAACTTGGTTTTTGCCCTAAGAAGATTGAAATACGGTAAAAAAGATATAGAAAAAGCTTTAATGCTTTTTGAGAAAATTTTTTATAAAAGGCATAGTTTTTGTGTTTTAAAGCTTTTGCTTGATAGTGGAATTTTAAAAGATTTATGCAAGCCTTTTTGGACAGTTCGTTTTTTAAGTGATGAAGAAGGAAATTATAGTTTTGATGAGCAAGTTTTTCTTATGTTAAGTGAATTTGAAAAATACGAAGATGAGCTTGAGATACTCCAAAAACTTAAAACCGATGAAAAAATGATTTTAAAGCTTGTGATACTTTTAAGCGCTATAGAAAGTGAAAATGAAATTTCTTTAGCAGGCATATATAGAGCGTATTGCTCCAAATTTGATTTAAAGAATGAAATTTTAGAATGGGGTCTTAAAATATTTAAAAACAATAATGCCTTAAAAGATCTTGTAGAAAAAGAAGATATATATAATCCTATTGTTGTAAGTAGCTTGGTTTCTAAACTAGAAAATTTAAAAAATTTAGAGCTTTTATACACTTTAACTTGGCTAAAGGCTAAGGCTTTAAATTACAATGCTTTTTATTTTAGGGTTCTTGATAAACTTTTAGAAAATGCAAAACAAGGTTTTGAAGATGAAAATCTACTTGAAGAAAGTGCAAGAAGAGTAAAAAAAGAATTAACACTTAAAAGAAGTAAGATTTTTTTAGAGCAAGATGAAATTTTGCAAGATAAAATCATACATATCAAATCAAATCTTTTTATTATAAAAAATACTTTTGAAGATATTGTTATGATTTCTAAATTAGCCAAAGAAAATGATTTTAAATTTTGGTTTAGTAATGAAACAAATCTTAGTTTGCAAATTGTTGCACCACTTCATTTTAATATCGCTATTATTTTAAGTTCTTTAACAAATTTAAATCTTATTTTCATGAATTTTTTTGAACTTTTTGATGATAAAATTTATTTAAGGTTTGAATATGATAATATTATCAGTGATGAGCAAAAACTAAAACTTTGCGAGCTTTTAAATTCAAATCTTTCTGGTTTTAATTTGAAAAAAATTAAAAAGCCAGTCATTAAAAAAGATGAGTTAAAATTAGACTTAAATTATTCTAAAATGTATGCCAAATTAGGTCTTAATACTAAAGATCAGCAGGGTTTAATGGCGTATTTGATGAATGTTTTTAATGAACTTGAACTTGTTTTATGCGCAGCAAAAATTCAAACCATAAGACAAAGGACGCGCAATATTTTTATTTTTCAAAAGAATGAAAAATTAGAACATAGCGAGCAAAAGCTAGTTAATTTATTAATAAGTGAGTAAAAAATGTGTGGAATCGTAGGCTATATAGGAAATAATGAAAAAAAACAAATTATACTAAATGGACTTAAAGAATTAGAATATCGTGGCTATGATAGTGCGGGTATGGCAGTGATGCAAGAAGGCGAACTTAGTTTTTTTAAAGCTGTAGGAAAACTTGAAAATTTGGCGAATAAATGCATGGATTTTGAAAGTCAAGGTTATGGTTTTGCTATAGGTCATACAAGATGGGCAACTCATGGTAAGCCTACTGAAATCAACGCACACCCTCATTTAGGACAGTACTCTTGCGTAATTCACAATGGCATCATAGAAAATTATAAAGAAATCAAAGATAAACTTGAAAAAGAAGGCGTGAGTTTTTTAAGCCAAACAGATACTGAAGTTATTGTCCAGCTTTTTGAATTTTATGCAAGAAATTTGGGAGTTTTTGAAGCTTGGCAAAAAACCATCAAAGAACTTCGCGGTGCTTTTGCTACTTTGTTAGTAACAAAAAAAGATCCCCATCATGTGTATTTTGCAAAAAATGCTGCTCCTTTGATTATCGGTAAAAATGCAAATAAAGAATGGTATTTTTCTTCGGGTGATGCACCTTTGATAGGAAGTTGTGATGAAGTAATGTATCTTGAAGATTTAAGTTTAGGCTATGCGAGTAAAGATGAGCTCGTTGTTTATGAAAATGACGTTTTAAAATCACTTTGTTTTTCTAAGCTTTCAGGTGATAAGGCTTATGCAAAAAAAGATGGCTTCCGCTTTTTTATGGAAAAAGAAATTTATGAACAAAGTCGCGTTATGAGTGAAGTTTTAATGGGACGTATTCAAGGCGATGAAGTCGTTTTTGATGAGCTAAACAATGAAGATTTAAGTCAAGTAGATGAAATCACGCTTTGTGCTTGTGGAACAAGCTATCATGCTGCAATGGCAAGTGCTTATTTGTTTGAAAGAATTGCTAAAGTTAAAGCTAAGGTAGAAATTGCAAGTGAATTTCGATACCGTGAAGCAATTATAAAAAAAGATTCTTTATTTATCGTTATTTCTCAAAGTGGAGAAACAGCAGACACTTTAGAGGCTTTAAAGATTGCAAAAGAGCAGGGTGCTAAGACTTTTGCAATTTGTAATGTGGATAATTCTAATATAGTGCGTTTAGCACATCTAAGTCTTTTAACTCGTGCGGGTATAGAAAAAGGAGTTGCTTCAACTAAAGCTTTTGCCACTCAGGTTTTAACACTTTGGATGCTTGCTATTTTTATGGCGCAAAAAAGAAATTTAAATGTTTCTGCTGAAATTAAAGCGCTTTTGCATACTCCAAATTGTGTGAGTGTAAAACAAACTTTACATGAAAAAATTCATCGTTTATCCAAGCGTTATTTAGATGGACATGGCTTTTTCTTTATAGGTAGAGATGTGTTTTATCCTTTGGCCTTAGAAGGAGCTTTAAAACTTAAAGAATTATCTTATCTTCATGCTGAGGGTTATCCCGCAGGAGAGATGAAACATGGCCCTATTGCTCTGGCTGATTCTAAACTTTATACTATAGCTTTAATGCCAAAGCATATGCTTTATGAAAAAACAAAATCAAATGTTGAAGAGCTTATAGCTAGGGATTCTACAGTGCTTAGCATTTCGCCTTTAGAATTTGATTTGAGTGATGATTTTATAAAAACCAATGAGCAAGATCACTATATGTGTGAATTTTTTGAAATGATGGTAATTACTCAACTTTTAGCAATGGAAATTTCTATAAGACTTGGCAATGATGTGGATATGCCAAGAAATTTGGCTAAAAGCGTAACAGTCGAATAATCCGTGCAGTTTAAAGAAACTGCACATAACTTTCAAATACTTCAAAAATTATAAATAAATTTTAAATTATAAGCTAATTTTATGCTTATTTTTGCTTAAATAATTCTAACAATATTTCTAGAAAGGAAACACTATGGAATACAGAGTTGAACATGATACCATGGGTGAAGTTAAGGTCCCAAATGACAAATATTGGGGAGCGCAAACTGAAAGAAGTTTTGAAAATTTCAAAATCGGTTGTGAGAAAATGCCAAAGGTTTTAATCTATGCTTTTGCAAATCTTAAAAAATCTTTAGCTTTAGTCAATAACAAACTTGGCAAACTTGATGATGCTAAAAAAAATGCTATAGTTCAAGCTTGTGATGAGATTATCGCAGGTAAATTTGATGATAATTTTCCACTTGCGATTTGGCAAACAGGTTCAGGTACGCAAAGCAATATGAATATGAATGAAGTTATTGCAAATCGTGCCACTGAAATCATGGGCGGAGATTTTCGAAAAGAAAAGCTTGTACATCCAAATGATCATGTTAATATGAGTCAAAGTTCAAATGATACTTTTCCAACTGCTATGAGTATCGTTGCGGTTGAGCAAGTAGAGAAAAAGCTCATCCCTGCGCTTGATGAGCTTATTGCAACTTTTGAAAAAAAAGTAAAAGAATTTGATGGTATTATCAAGATAGGACGCACGCATTTACAAGATGCTACGCCACTTACTCTAGCACAAGAATTTAGTGGATATCTTTCTATGCTTTTGCATTCAAAAGAGCAAATCATCGCTTCTTTACCAACTTTAAGAGAACTTGCTATAGGAGGAACCGCAGTAGGAACAGGGCTTAATGCGCATCCAGAATTAAGCCAAAAAGTAAGTGAAGAACTAACTCAACTTATAGGTACGAAATTTGTTTCAAGTCCAAATAAATTTCATGCTTTAACAAGTCATGATGCGATCAATTTCACTCATGGAGCTATGAAAGGTTTGGCTGCAAATTTAATGAAAATTGCAAATGATATAAGATGGTTAGCTTCAGGTCCAAGATGCGGTCTTGGTGAGCTTATCATCCCTGAAAATGAGCCAGGAAGTTCGATTATGCCAGGTAAGGTAAATCCTACTCAGTGTGAAGCTGTTACTATGGTTGCTGTACAAGTGATGGGAAATGATGCAGCTATCGGATTTGCAGCAAGTCAAGGAAATTTTGAACTTAATGTGTTTAAGCCTGTGATTATTTATAATTTCTTGCAAAGTCTTGATTTGTTGGCTGATTCTATGCATTCATTCAATATCCATTGTGCTGTAGGTATAGAACCAAATCGTGCAAAAATCGATCATAATCTTCATAATTCTTTAATGCTAGTTACCGCTCTAAATCCACACATAGGTTATGAAAATGCTGCTAAAGTAGCCAAAAATGCCCATAAAAAAGGTATTTCTTTAAAAGAAAGTGCAATGGAGCTTGGTTTGGTTAGCGAAGAAGATTTCAATAAATTTGTTGATCCTACTAAAATGATAGGCCCAAAAGCTTAGAACATAAAACTTGCCTTTTTTAAGGCAAGTTAAATTAAATTCTTATCTTTTAAAATCACATACATTCTTAAAGTTGATACAAAAAAGGTTAAAATCGCAGGACCTAGTATAATACCCCAAAAACCAAAGGTAGAAATTCCTGCTATCATAGCCAAGAAAATTAAAAGTTCGTTGATTTTGGTTGGGGTTTTTACAAGTTTTTTGTTGATCCATTTGATGATTAAAGGTTTGATTAAAGTATCTGCTATAAAAGAAATTACAATTACAGAATAAATAAAAATAACAAGAGCTGAGTTAAGATTGTTTGAGGCAAATTCATAAAGACTTACAGGCACATAAATTAAAGCTCCTCCTATAGCAGGTATGAGAGAACTTACAGCAAAAATTACTCCCATTAAAATTCCATCATAACCATAAAACATTGTGATTAAACCAAAAAGTGCACCTTGAAATATCGCTACAATCACCATAGAGTAAAGCACAACAGCCATAACATTACCCACTTCACTTAAAACATCATCGAGTTCTTTTTTATCAATAGGAATGATGGATTTAAGATAGATAACAAGTTCTGTTCCATATAAATTTGCAAAGAAGTAAAACACACAAATTAAAACCATATCTATAAGAAATTTAGCTCCTGATTTTGTAAAACTTGAAGCATAACTTAGAATTTGTTTAGAAATGCTATTTAAATCTATAGAAGCTAAAAATTCTTTGATTTTAGGTTCTAAAAAATTAAAGCTTTCAGGCAAGGTAAATTGATAGTTTTTGACATAATCAAGTGTTTGTGTGACTAAATTGATATCAAAATTCTTTAAAGCTTTGGCAAGTTCTATCATGGCATAAACAAAAGGTGCAAAGAAAAGCAAAACCATGCAAGCTGTTGTAAAAATGGAAGCTAAAAATTTATGTCCTTTAGTAAGATTTAAAAATTTTGCATTGATGTTTGAGGTAGCTACCGCCATTAAACTAGCTATGATAATCACAAGTAAAAAACCTTTAAAAAGATAAAGCAAAAGAAATAAAATAACTAAAATAAAGCTTATAAGAAAGATTTTTCCATTTTGCAAAATTTACTCCTCAAATAAAGTTTTTTCATAGTTTAATTTTAAAGCACTATAGCTTTTTGTGCTAGCTATACGCCCTTTTGCAGTGCGTTCTATATAGCCATTAGCAAGCAAATAAGGCTCGATTACATCTTCTATGGTATTTTCATCTTCGCTTAAAGCCGCAGCAATACTTGCAAGCCCGATAGGTTTTTGCTTAGCAGCGGTTAAAAGTTCAAGATATCTTAAATCCATCGCATCAAAACCAAGCTCATTAACTCCTAAAGAATTTAAGGCCTCATTAGCCCTTTTTTCTGTGATAATCTCTTCATCATTAACATCAGCAAAATCTCTTACCCTTTTTAAAAGCCTTAGAGCTATTCTAGGGGTTGAACGACTTCTTTTAGCGATCTCAAGTGCGGCTTTTTCTTCGCAAGTTTTATTAAGTTTTAAAGCTGCTTTTTGCAAGATGAGAGCAAGTTCGCTATCTTTGTAAAATTCTAATCTAAATTGCATGCCAAAACGATCTCGCAAAGGATTACTAAGCATACCTGCACGTGTTGTAGCCCCTATAAGAGTAAATTTTGGCAAATCGATTTTTATGGTTTGAGCAGCTGGGCCACTACCTATGATAATATCAAGGCGGTAATCCTCCATCGCAGGGTAAAGCACTTCTTCGATAGCAGGGCTTAAGCGATGAATTTCATCGATAAAAAGTATATCTCCTTCGCTAAGATTAGTTAAAATAGCGGCTAAATCCCCGCTTTTTTCTATCATAGGAGCGGCGGTTGTTTTGATATTTGCACCCATTTCATAGGAGATGATATTAGCTAGTGTTGTTTTTCCAAGTCCTGCAGGACCGCTAAAAAGTATATGATCTAAACATTCATTGCGTTTTTTAGCTGCAGCTATAAAGACATTTAAATTTTTTTTAATGCTTTCTTGACCTATATAACCATCAAAATTTGAAGGACGCAACGAAGTTTCGTAAGTTTCATCAAAGGAGTATTTTTCTATTTCTACTATTCTATCCATATCTTTGCTTATATTTTGGAAAAATTAAAATAAGATTTTAGCTAAAATTTGCTAGAATTTACATTAAACTTTAATGATTATGGTTTAAAAATGGGAATTTTAACAAAATTAGAATTAGATTATGAAATTGACGATATAGAAAAATTTTTACAATTTTTTAGAACCATGTGCGATAGGTTTGAACCTTTAATCATCAAGCTTGGAAGCGATAGTGTGCGTTATAAAGAAGCTATAAAAGAGCTTGAAACTTTAGCACACAATACCGCTTGGGCAGCAAGACGTTTAAATCTTGAAGAAGTGACTGATTTTTGTGTATTTTGTGAAGAGATGATGGCGCAAGCAAATCGCTTTAACGGACCTGCTAGTGATGAATTTACGGATTGGATGCTTTTGATGAGCGATCAGTTTGAAAAATATTGTCGTTCATATGAAAATGATGATTCTGTTTTAGCGGTTTTTAATCCTTTAATTGTTAATGTTCCAAATATTATTTCTAAATAAGGGAGCGACTTGGCTTCGACAGGAGTAAGTCTGCTTAGATGGCATGTCGCTTTGGGCAAAGCGTAAAAAGCCCAAATAAAATTAAACGCAAACAACGTTAAATTCGCTCCTGCTTACGCTAAAGCTGCGTAAGTTCAGTTGAGCCTGAAATTTAAGTCATACTATCTAGCTTAATTTTCGGTCATTTTTGATAGTGTAGCCTTGCGTTTGACAAGCGTTGAGGTGAAATAAAGTCTTAGCCTTGCTTTTGAGTTTTGGAAGATGAGCGAAGTAGGGTGAAGTAGTCATCTTTGCTAAGCATGTAGAGATCTTTGTGGGATTATTTTTGGACAGGGGTTCGATTCCCCTCGCTTCCACCAGTTTTAAAATTAATATTTATTGAAATTTGAAGATTAATAAAAATTCATAGTTTAAAGTTTTTAAGGTATAAAACCCTAAAAACTTTTAGTTTTCTTTGAAAAGTTTGGAAGCTAAGTGCGTTGCACGACTTTGATCTGTATCTTTTTTAAGTGTTTTATAAATTTTACTTACATATTCTTCTAAGGTTTGTTGAGAATCTATGGTTTTTTCAGAAGAAGGAATTTTTTCATACTCTCCAATGTTTTTAAGCTCATAAGCTAAAACATTATCGCTAAGTTGTAAGCGTAAAAATTGAGCTAATTTAGCTTTGCTTCTTTCATCATATATAGGAGTCATAAGTTCTAAGCGACGCTCTAAATTTCTTGGCATCCAATCTGCACTCGATATAAAATAATTTGGCTCACTATGTTTAAAATAAAATACTCTAGCATGTTCTAAGTATTTTCCTATGATGCTTCTAACGCGTATGTTTTTGCTGTATTCTTCATCAGGTTTTAAGCAACAAATTCCGCGTATGATAAGATCGATTTGTACTCCTTCCATGCTTGCTTCATAAAGCGCTTGTATGATATCACTATCCACAAGAGAGTTCATTTTAGCTACAATCACACCTTCATTTTTTTTGCTTGTTTCAATGCGTATCATTTCTAAAACTTTTTCTTTGATTTGATTTGGACTCATTGAAAGAGTTTGAAGACGACGGTTTTTACTAAAGCCTGATAAGATATGAAAAAATTTTGTCGTATCTCTTGCAAATTCTACTTTGCTTGTAAAATAACTCACATCAGTATAGATTTTAGCACTGCTTGCATTGTAGTTTCCTGTGCTTAAATGCATATAAAATTTAAGCTTATCCCCTTGTTTGCGTATGACTTGAGAAACCTTAGCGTGGACTTTAAAACCTGTAATGCCATAAATAACATGAGCTCCGGCATTTTCTAAAGCTTTCGCCCAATGAAGATTATTTTCTTCATCAAAGCGTGCTTTTAATTCTACCATCACAGTTACTTGTTTTCCATCGCTTGCAGCATCAATTAAAGCTTGAACTATATTGGAATTTTTTTCAACTCTATAAAGTGTCATTCTTATGGAAATTACTTCAGGATCTTTGCTTGCTTCTTTGATAAATTTATAAACTGGATCAAAACTTTCAAAAGGTTGTATAATGAGTATATCTTCTTTTTCTACAGCATCAAAAATAGATAAATTCTCATCAAAAGGTGGTAAAGTTTTAGGCGTGTAAAGTGGGCTTAAAAGATGTGTAAAGGTTTTATTTCCTGCGATTTGCCAAAGGCTAGGGAGATTGAGTAAAATAGAATATTCATAAACATCTTTATGAAAAATTTTCATGTGAGTATTAAGAAATTCTACGATTTGTTCATCTGCATCTTTTTGAATTTGCAATCTTACAAAAGCTCCTTTTCTGCGAAGCTTCAAGCCTTGTTCTAAAATCATCATAAAATCATCAGCTTCTTCCTCTTCTATTACCATATCTGCATTTCTAGTCACTCTAAATGCTGCTGAAGCTAAGAGTTTATAGCCTGGAAAAATTTCTTCTGTGTGTTGATGGACTATACTTTCTATAGGAACATAAATATTTGCACTTACTTCATAAAAACGAGGTAAAACTCTTGGAATTCTAATCATTCCAAATTTTACAAGCTCAGGATGTGCTTTATCGCAAATTTTAACCGCTAGTGAAAAAGATAAGTTATTTAAATGTGGAAAAGGGTGAGTAGCATCAACAGCTATTGGAACAATAACAGGAAAAATATTGGAGAAAAAATACTCATCACATTTTTGTTTTAAATTTTCATCTAAATTCTCATAATGTTTTATGAAAAGATTTTCTTTTTCTAATTCACTTGTGATTTCATTAAAATAACGCTCCAAAAGCTCTTTTTCTTGGTGTAAGTATTTGCGTATGGCTTTTAATTGTTGTAAAGGGGTCATTTTATCACTACTGCTTGCATTAACCCCAGCTGAAAAAAGTTGTTTTAAGCCTGCGACGCGTATCATATAAAATTCATCTAAATTAGTGCAATATATAGCTATAAATTTTAATTTTTCTAATAAGGGTAAATTTTTAGAACATTGGTCTAAAACACGAGAATTAAAGCGAAGCCAAGAAAGTTCGCGATTGATAAACATATCAGGACTTATTTGCATTAATTTTTCCTTTTTTTTGTTATATTTTATCATTTATTTTAAAATTATTGAATAAAAGTTTCAAATTTTTTAGGTTAATTAAGAGTAAATATATCTTTAAAATTATATTAAATTCATCTATGTTAAAATTACAAAATTTATTTCTGGGAAATTCTGTGACATTATTGTTCTATTGAAGATTTTAAGAAATGATAATTTTAAGGAGGAAAATTTTGAAGAAAACTTCGAATCTTTTTACTATTTTTCTTGTTTTGCTTTTTGTTTTCTTTGCGGTTGGGTTTTATACTTTTTATAACGCTAAGGGCACATCTTATTTAAGCAATGCAAGCGAATCTTGTAATAACTGCCATATTATGAATGAAGTTTATAATGAATACATGGCAGGGCCGCACTCTCAAAAAGTCAAAGGCGAACCTAGGGCAACTTGCGTGGATTGCCATTTGCCACATAATTTTGTAGCTAAGTGGATAGCTAAAGCTCAAAGTGGTTTAGGGCATGCTTATGCTTTTACTTTTAAACTTGATGAGTTGCCTACAAATTTGAGTGCGACTGAAAAAAGCAGAAAAATGATGCAAGAAAACTGCATACGCTGTCATGCAGATTTTGCTCAAACAGCTATCAATGCTACAACAAATCCACATGCAGACAAGTCATTAAATTGTGCTTCTTGTCATAAAGATGTTGGACATAAACACGGAATTTAATAAGGAGAAGATGAATGAAAAAAAATATTTTACGCTTGGGTATTGTTGTTTTGGTTTTACTTATAGCGGGAGTTTTATGGCTAAATAATGATATCAATCAAAAAAAAGAAGATGAAGCAAATAAAAATGCTATTGCAGCAAATGCTGATTTTTCTTTACTTAGCGATGATGATCCAAATTTTGAAAAATGGGGTAAGGTTTTTCCAGAGCAACTAAAAATGTATTTAACGGTTGAAAAAGAAGAGCCTAAGGCTACTGAATTTGGCGGTAATTTAGCTTATTCAAAATTGATTCGCTTTCCTCAATTAACTATACTTTGGGCAGGATATCCTTTTAGCCTTGATTTCAATGAAGAAAGAGGACATTTTTGGGTCCAAGTAGATCAAATGAAAACAGCAAGAAACAACAAAGATTTTCTTAATGCCCATGGACTTGCTGCTTTTAAAGGTCAACCTGCAGCTTGTATGAATTGTCATAGTGGATGGACTCCATGGCTTATAAAAAATGTTGCTAAAGGGGATTTTACTGCTTTTAATTCTACAAATTATTGGACTATGATTAAAAATATCCCAGCTGTTGATGGTATAGTAGAAAATTCACCTGAACATGCAGGCCCACATGGTGGTAAAAGAATGGGCGTAACTTGTGCAGATTGTCACAATCCAAATGATATGAGTTTAAGACTTACTCGTCCAGCAGCTATTAATGCTTTAGTTTCTAGGGGATATGAAAAAGATCCGGTACAAGGCGTAAAAGCTACAAGGGAAGAAATGAGAACTTTAGTTTGCTCTCAATGCCATGTTGAATACTATTTTAAACCAACAGGGGAAAAAGTAAAAGTAATGGGTGAAACTATTGTAGATGATAGTTCTAAAAAATGGTGGAATGGAACTCAGAAAAATTATGATGAGTATGAATTTTGGAGAGATGGAAATAAAGCTAAAGAGATTGAAACCGATGGTATAGTTTTAACTTTTCCTTGGAGTGAGTGGAAAAAAGGACAACCATTTAGAATTGAAATGCTAGATGATTATTATGATAAAGTTCGTGGAGTATTTGGAGCTGATTTTACTCATAAATTAACAGGGGCACAAATTATTAAAATTCAACATCCAGAAAGTGAACTTTATAGTGGCGGTGTGCATGCTGCAAATGGAGTAAGTTGCGTGGATTGTCATATGCCTTATGTTAGAGAAGGGGCTAAAAAGGTTACTCAACACAATATCACTTCTCCTTTAAGAGATATTAACTCTGCTTGTAAGTCTTGTCATAAACAAAGTGAAGATTATTTAAAAGCTCAAGTGCTTGACATACAAAATAGCGTTGCGCATGATCAAAGAACTGCAGAGTACGCAATTGTTAGTTTGATTATGGATGCTAAAAAACTACGCGATGAATTAGGCAATATGGAAAAATTCCAAAGCGATGGAAAAGCTGATGCGAAAAAAATTAGCGAAGAACTAAAAGAAGTTTTAGAACTTCATCGTAAAGCCCAAATGAGAGCGGATTTTGTTAATGCTGAAAACTCAACTGGTTTCCATAATCCTCGCGAAGCTTCAAGAATGTTATTGCAAGCTGTTGATATGGCAAGAATAGGACAAACTAAACTTGTAGAAATTGCGACAGCAAATGGAATTAAAGATTTTAAAACTTCAAATTTAGGTTTTGAAGATATTCAAAAATTTAATCCAGGAGAGCTTTACTATAAAGTAGATGTTAATGGCCATAAAGCTGGAGAGCGTTACTATGCAGATGAAAAAGATGTTAATGGTAATCCTCCAAAAGAACTTTTAGAGCATGATAAAGAGCTTGTTCCTTATAATTATCAAGTGATTGATAAAAAATAATTCTTAAGCCCTATAAATCATAGGGCTTTTTCTTTTATTTGTTTTAAAAAATATAAACTTTTTATTTGAAGTTCACTTTTACTTCACTTTGTTTTGTCAAAATATCATAAATTTTGATAATCAAAAAGGATTTAAAATGATCAATAAAAATAAATTGTTTAGACAGGTTCATATCTATCTTAGTTTGTTCTTCTTGCCTTGCGCCTTGCTTTTTGCTTTAACAGGTATAGCGTATATTTTTGGTATTAATCAAGATGTGGGTTTGAAAGTTGAGCAGTATCAATTGTCAAAAGTTATAGAAAGTGGTAAAGAAAGAGAAGCCTTAATAGAGTACTTAAAAACAAATGGTTTAAAAGTGCCATCTAATACAGATATCATTAAAAGTAAAGATAAAGGCATAACAATAGGCGGAACTCATTATAGTGCTAATATAACTCAAAATTCTACTAATGAATACAACATTACCTTAAAAACAAGATCTTTACTTGGAGATATGATTATGCTTCATAAAGATAAGGGTGCTTGGTATTTTTCTGTGCTTAGCGTAGGCTTTGGTATTACTTTATTTATGCTTTATATTTCAGGGCTTATGATTACTTTGTTTGCAAATAAAAAAGATAGAAGTAAACAATTTGCAGTTCTTGGAGTAGGGGTTGTTGTAACTTTGCTTTTGGCTTATCTTAGCCTTTGATTTTTCCTAGCTTTTTAAGCTAGGTATTATTTATTTTTTTGTATAATCATACTTTACTTTATTGGACAGATGGGTGAGTGGCTGAAACCACACCCCTGCTAAGGGTGCAGATCTTAACGGGTCTCGAGGGTTCAAATCCCTCTCTGTCCGCCACTAAAACTTTCTTGAAAATTCCAAGTATTTTATTAAGTATTAAAGCAAGAGACTAGCTCTTGCGAGATTGTATTATTTTACAGCGTTTTTGATTTCTAAAATCATAGTTTTTAAAGACTCTAGTCCATTTCCACTTGCTAAATACCAGTATTCTGGATCAAGATAGATGATTTTTTTGTTTTGTGCTGCTTTGGTTTTAGCAACAAGCGCATTATCGAGTATGCCTTGAGCGCGTTCTTTGTTGCCTACAATGATATTTCTATCAACAACAAAAATATAATCAGGATTTTTTTCTAGTATAAATTCAGAATTGATACTTTTGCCGTGTGTGCCTACTTTTATATTCTCATCTACTGCGTTAATCCCTAAAACATCGTGAATAATCCCAAAGCGAGATTGAGGGCCAAAGGCTGAAATTTTGTTAGAATTTGTAAGAACGATAAGAGCTTTTTTATCTTCATTAACTATGCTTTTGGCTTTTTCAATTTCATTTTTAATATCTGAAATTTTTTCCAAAGCTTCTTTTTCTAAACCATAAAGTTTTGCAACGCTTAAAACATTATTTTCAAAAGAGCTTAAAAAATTTGCATTATCAAGACCTACAAATAAAGTTGGAGCTATTTCTTTTAACTTATCATAAAATTTACTTTGGCGTCCAGAAATAATGATAAGATCAGGTTTTAAAGCATTAATGGCTTCAAAATCAACTTGTTGCACTCCGCCTACACTAGGTTTGTTTTTAAATTGTTGTAGGTATTTTGGTAAATTTTTAGCAGGAACGCCTGCGACTTTATCGTTTAATTTTAAAGCATCAAAAGTATCTAAAATTCCAAGATCTAAGATCACTACCTTAGAAGGATTTTTAGGGATTTTATTTTCTCCTAGGCTATCCTTCACTAAAAAACTATCACCCTCATCACTCATGCTAATAGGCAAAACTTTCACTGTAGCAGTGTTGGTTTTTGTTGTAGAACTTGCGTTGTTTTCGTTTGAGTTTGAATTACAAGCTGTTAAGATTAGACTTAAAAAAAATGCAAAAAATGCAAAAACTAAAGATTTTTTCATATTTTCTCCTTTTTAAAAATAAATACAAATTTTCTTACCATCAATTTGACTTACGGGTATATCCATATCATAAATTTGTTTTAAATTTTCTTGATTGATGATTTCATCTTTTGAACCTTGTTTTAAAAGCTTCCCATCTTTTAAGGCTATGATTTCATCAGAATAAATCGAAGCAAAATTAATATCATGTAATACAACAGCTATACTTTTGTTAAAGTCTTTGACTAAATTTTTCATTAGTTGCATGATTTGTACACTATGCTTCATATCAAGATTGTTTAAAGGTTCATCAAACATTATAAATTCAGTATCTTGAGCGATGATCATGGCTATAAAAGCTCTTTGTTTTTGTCCGCCACTTAATGTATCTAAAAATTCATTTCTTAAGTTGCTAAGTCCCATATATTCTAAAGCTTCATTGATTTTGATTTTATCGTTTGCATTAAGTCTTCCTTGAGAATGCGGAAAACGCCCAAAAGCGACTAATTCTTCAACTTTTAATCTTAAATTGATATTGTTTTGTTGTTTGAGAATGGAAATTTTTTGTGCTAAGATTTGCTCTTTATAGTCTTTTAAATTTACTCCATCAATATAAATTTCTCCACTACTAGGTTTTATCAAACGACTCGCTAGAGCTAAAAGAGTGGATTTTCCAGCGCCATTGGCTCCTATTATAGAAGTGATTTTGCCTTTATGAAAATCAAGGCTAAGATTTGAAATAATGGCTTTATTATCATAAAATTTGGTGATATTTTTTAGTTTAATCATAATTTATTACCCTTTAATACAAGATAGATAAAATATATCCCACCTAAGAAATTAATAACCACGCTTATAGTGGCATTATAATCAAAAACTCTAGAGACAAAAAACACCCCTCCAAGCAAAGCTAAAATGCTAATGAATATGCAAGCACTTAGTAAAATACTATGCTTTGCAGTTTTAAATAGCTCATAAGTGATATTTACCACCAAAAGCCCCAAAAAGGTTATAGGACCTACAAGTGCGGTGCTAATAGAAGTTAAAATAGCTATGATAATCATCAATTGTTTTGAAATTTTTTGATAATTTATCCCTAAATTTATCGCTAAATCTTTGCCTAAATTTAAAGGATCTAAAAATTTCATATAGCGAAAAATCCATATAAAACTTAAAAAGCTAATGATATAAGCAAGAATTAAAACATCAAAAGCAATATTATCAAAACTAGCAAACATTCTTCCTTGTATTACCATGAATTCATCAGGGTCGATTAATACTTCAAAAAAAGAGCTTAAAGTGCTAAAAAGTGTTCCAAAAACTAAGCCTAAAAGCATTATAAGATAAATACTTCTATCGCTACTAAATAAAATTTTATAAAGTCCTAGCGAAAAAACCACCATACAAACCAGAGTGATTAAAAAATTGATATCGTTTTTATAAACACTTAAATTAGCTGCACCAAAAGAAAAGATAAGAGCACTTTGAAGTAACATATATAAAGAATCCAATCCTATGATGGCAGGGGTTAGAATTTTGTTATTGCATAAAGTTTGAAAAACCACTGTTGAAACAGCGATACAAATAGCTACTATGATAATAGCTGCAATTTGTAAAAAACGACTTTTTAAGGCATACTCATCAAAGCCATTTAAACCCACAAGTATAAAAATCCCTATCATACCAAGTGTTAAAAAGCTTAAAATCAGCATTTTTTTACGCATAAACTTTCCTTTTTAGCAAAAGAAAGATAAAGATTAAAGATCCTAAAACACCTGTAGTGATACTTAAAGGCATTTCAAAAGGAAAGATGACAAGTCTTGAAATGATATCGCAAACAAGTAAAAACAAAGCTCCACAAAGTGCTATATAGATGAGATTTTTTCTAAGATTATCACCTAGATAAAGAGCTACTAAATTTGGGATAATTAGCCCTAAAAAAGGGATAATCCCAACGCTTACAATCACTAAACTAGTGATAATGCTTACAATCATCAAGCCTAAAAATAATATACCATTATAAGAAATTCCAAGATTTAAAGCTATATCTTCGCCCATGCCAACTATGGTGATTTTATGAGCTAAAAAATAAGCAAGTATAAAAAGTGGTAAAGAAATGTAGAGCAATTCATAATTTCCCTGCATAACATTTGCCATACTGCCTTGTAACCAGCCTTGGATATTTTGTATATAATTTAAAGCATAGGCAAAAAAAGTGGTTATAGCACTAATAATGCCTCCAAACATCAAGCCTATCAAAGGTACAAAAATCACATCTTTGAGTTTGATTTTTCTTAAAATTTGGATAAATATAAAAGAACCCAAAAGCGCAAATACAGATGCAATGATAGCTTGAGTGAAAAAAGACGCTCCAGCAAAAAATATTAAAGAAACAAGTATGCCAAATTTAGCACAATCCATAGTTCCTGCTGTAGTTGGGGAAACGAATTTATTTTGCGTGAGTTGTTGCATGATAAGCCCGCATATACCAAGACTCATTCCCGTGAGTAAAATCGCTATAAGTCTAGGAATTCTTGTGAGAGTTATGATTTCTAGTTGAGTGGAGTCAAGATTAAGAATATCTTTTACATTGATACTGATAACTCCTATAAATAAACTTATCATTCCAAAGAATAAAAGTAAAGCTATAAGCACTTTTAAACTCAATATATGCTTAAAAAACAAATCTTTCCTTATAGTAATAATAATTATCAAAAATGAAATTGTAATGAAATTTGTTTTAAGAAATGATAAAACTACAAAGGATATTTTAGTAAGAAATCAAAAATCCAGTGGAAAGTCTTTGCAAGTGTTTGTTATAGTCTATAAGGCTTTCTCCATAGCCATTAAAGTATTGTAAATACCAATAAATTCCATTATTAAAAATATCATATCCTAGATCAACTTGTATAGCGCCTTTGTTATCGTGGAATTTAAGATTGTTTCTTAGCATAAGATTGATAAAATAATCATCGCCTAAATACGCTAAATTCACATCAAAATTTCCCATATAATGCAAGATGGCAGGATTATCATCATCTTTTTTGCTTTCAGGAATTCTATACCAAAGGCGTGGAACAAATAAAAATTTATTATATAAAATAGCTGTAGATACATAAATTCTATTCCATGAGCGAGATTGCAAATTCTCATCTCCCTTGCCATTGCTTTCATGTAATATACCTACGCGTAGGTTGTTAAAAAATTCATAATCTTTAAGATACAAAGGAAAATCTATAAAAAATTCTGGTTGATAGTTGGTTTCTCTAAAAGGAGAAGAATGCTCATAAATTTGCCACCAAGAAGTTTGGGTATAGGCTATATAATATTTTTCATCTAGTCCTAGTAAATTTTCAAAAAGTCTTTTTTTAATGCTAAGTTGAAATTTAGCTTCACTTTTATTGTGATTTTCTTCCAGAGAGTTAAAACTATAAGCCAAAGGTAGAAAATAATTCATTTTATAAGCACTAATGCCAAGAGGGTTAAAGTATTCATCTTCTTCAAGATAATTTGCCAAAGCAAGACGAGCAAAATCTTGTCTTTCTTCTTTGGCTGCAATAATAGATTTTTCATTTTGAGTAGTTTGTTTAGTTTTATTTTGTTCTTGAGAAATTAAAACAGGTGAATTTTTTAAAGCGAGTTTTTTGTAAATTTCCATAGCTTTTTTATAATCGCCTTGTTTTTCATACTCTAAAGCTTGTTGCAAATCACTAGCCCATATAAGAACACATAAGCTTAAAAATAAAGCAATTTTTCTCATTTTAACTCACTTTTAAATTTTTCATATTCTTCATAAAAATTAAGATTTAAAAAAGCATCTTCATCTTCAAATTCCACAAATTTGGTTTTAATCTCAGAAAATAAAAGTCCTATTTTTTGTTCATTTTTTTCTAAGAAATTTTTACAAGTTTGAGCTAAAGAGCTGTGATAAAAGCCGCACAAGGGATGTTTATGTAAAGGAGTTTTGGCTATGATTATTTTATAGTTTTGCTCTAAAAAAGGAAGCATTTTTAAAAGCTCATTTTCACCTACTTTAGGACTATCTACACTTAAAACAAAAACAAATTCATTTTTAAAATTTGAAAGTATAGAGTAAAGCGCAAGCATAGGAGAGTAAACTTCAAATTCTAAAGAATCTTTTATCAAGCTAAAATGGTTTTCAAATTTGTCTTCTTTTGCGCTCACATAGACATTTTTAAAAATTTTAGAAAATTTATTTACTTGAAATTGAGTTAAATTTTGATTTTTAAGAATCAATTTGCTTTTATCTTGTCCCATACGACTAGATTTACCACCACATAAAATCACGCAATTTAGCTCATTAAGCTGCACAAATTTCCTTTTTTAGTTTAATTCTACCACAAATTCGCTAAAATATTTTATAATTTCTTTTATGAAATACACAGAACTTTTACAATTGCAAACTTTTTTTTCTCAGTTTAAAAAAATCGATTTTATCAAGCGTATCAATGACAATATTTTGGAATTAAGCTTTGACAGAGAAAGATTTATTTTTGATCTCACTCGTGCAATGAGTGCGATTTATACAGCTAAATTTAATGCAAAAAATTATAATGCACCTTTTGATTTTATGCTTAAAAAGTATTTTAGCAATGCTTTTATAAAGGAAGTTAAAGTCCTTGAAGGCAATCGTATTTTATGTTTTAGTGTAAAAGCTAATAAGGCTTATAAAAGCTATGAGAGCAAGATTTATTTTGAATTTACGGGTAAAAATACCAATGTTATTCTTACAGATGAAAAAGATTTGATCATAGAGGCTTTAAGGCACATTGATAAAAGCTATCGTGTAGTAAAACCTAATGTGATTTTAGAGCCTTTAAAGCCTTATAAAATGGATGAAAGTTTTGAGGAAATTAAAGACTTTGCAGATTATTTTTTTCGCAAATTTACAAGCATTTATGAGAGTAAAATCAAACAAATAAAAAATTTAAAACTTGCACAAGTGGATAAAAAAATACAAAATTTACAAGAACTTTTTTCTAGTTTAGATGAAGAAAATTCTTTACTCTTAAAAGCTTTAGAATACAGAAAAAGGGCTGATGTATTGTTTGCAAATTTGAGTGTTTTAAAAGATTATGAAAGGGAATTTAAGCTTGATGATTTTGAAGGCAAAGAGCTTGAATTTAAGCTTGAATTTAGTCCTAAGCAAAGTGCTAATTTATACTATAAAAATGCCAAAAAATTAGAACAAAAAGCTAAAAATTTAAACATACAAAGGCAAAATTTAAAAGAAAAGTTAGATTTTACCTTGAGTTTAAAAGAATTATTGCTTCAAGCTAAGAGTGAGATAGAGCTTGAAATTTTACTACCTAAAAAAAATAGCAAAAAAAATCAAGATCATAAACAAGAAGATCTTGTGGCAAATTTTTATTTTAATGAGTTTAAAATTTGCGTGGGTAAAAATGAAAAAGGCAATGAATTTTTACTTAAAAATGCTAAAAAAGATGATTTGTGGCTTCATGTAAGGGATATTCCTAGTGCGCATACTTTGATTGTATCAAACAAGCAAAAAATCAGCCTTGATGTGATAGAATTTGCTGCAAGGCTTTGTGTAAGCTTTTCTAAGTTAAAGAAAGGTTCGTATTGGGTCGATTATACCTTAAAAAATTTTGTTAAGGTTCAGCAAAAGGCGTTTGTAAATTATACAAATTTTAAAAGTATTAATATCACGAAGGATTAAAATGCCAGTTAGCCCATTAGGAAATGTCAATTATATAAATCAAAATATGGCTTATCCAGCTACACAAGCAAGCAATGAGCTTGCAAAAGAAGGTTTTGCAGCTACGCTAAATATGGCTGAATTTAATGAAAAAGAAAAAACTTTAAACAAGCTTGAAAAAGTCAATGAGACTCATGAAATCAAAGAAGAGATCAAAGAGAAAGCCGAACAAGAAGAAAAAAAGAAAAAACACAATCAAGAGGCTAAAACTAGCAATGATGAGAAAAATGAAGAAGATGAGTCTAAAGATCCAAATTTTAAAGACGCACAAAGCATTCATCGCTTAGATATTAGTATATAAGGAAAAATATGTTTAATACAACTAGAATTATTTCAGCTCTTGTGATGATAGGGGCTATTATTATTATCGCGTTGATTGATCAATTTTTTATCAATTTTATCGTTTTTGCGGTTTTATTGTATTTATCTTTTAGTGAAGCAAAAAAACTTTTTGCTTTAGAAAATATTTCTATTATCCCTTTGGCTATAGCTTTTATTTTGGGAAGTTTATCGCATAAAGCTTTGCTTTTTGGGATTTTAGCTTTGTTATTAGTCGTTGGATATTTGGTTTATAAAAAGGCTTCCTTAAAACCAGCTCTTATTTATATTTATCCTAGTTTGCCTATTTTAGCACTTTGGCAAGTGTATTTAGATCAGGGTATGTTTGCACTTTTTTGGCTTATCATTATTGTTGCAGCTTGTGATAGTGGGGCGTATTTTATCGGAAAACTTATGGGTAAAACTCCTTTTTCTCCAACAAGTCCAAACAAAACCTTAGAAGGTGTTATAGGTGGCTTGATTTGTGCGAGTGTTATTGGAACTATTTTGGGAGTTTTTGTTTATAGTTTTTGGCTTTCTTTGCTTTGTTCGTTTTTTGTAGCGATTTTTGCAGTAATTGGAGATTTGCTTGAGAGTTATTTTAAAAGAGAAGCAGGTGTAAAAGATAGTGGAGATCTTATCCCTGGTCATGGGGGTGTGCTTGATAGGATCGATGCGGTGATCATTGCTGCTTTTGTGATGGTTGCTCTTTTATGATACTTTTTGGAAGTACGGGTAGTATAGGAGTAAATGCTCTTAAACTTGCTGCTTTAAAAAACATTCGTATTTCTGCTTTAGCTTGTGGAGATAACATCGCTCTTTTAAATGAACAAATCGCAAGGTTTAAGCCTAAATTTGTTGCCATAAAAGATTCAAAAAATAAGCATTTAGTTAAACACGATAGAGTTTTTATAGGGCAAGAAGGTTTAGAGCGAATTTTAACAGAATGCCAAGACAAACTTTTGCTCAATGCTATTGTAGGTTTTGCAGGACTTAAAAGCACTTTAAAGGCTAAAGAACTTGGCAAAAACATAGCTTTAGCTAACAAAGAAAGTCTTGTGGTGGCGGGGAGTTTTTTAAAAGGGGCTAAATTTTTACCCGTTGATAGTGAGCATGCGGCTTTAAAATTTTTACTCGAAGGTAAAAAAAATATAGCAAAACTTTATATCACAGCAAGTGGTGGAGCTTTTTATAAGTACAAAATCAAAGATTTAAATCAAGTTAGTGTCAAAGATGCTTTAAAACATCCTAATTGGAACATGGGAGCAAAGATCACTATAGATAGTGCGACTATGGCAAATAAGCTTTTTGAGATTATAGAGGCTTATCATTTATATGATTTTAAAGAAATTGATGCTTTAATAGAACCAAGATCTTTAGTGCATGCAATGTGTGAATTTAAAAATGGAGCTAGCACGGCGTATTTTTCAAAAGCAGATATGAAACTAGCTATTTCAGATGCTATATTTGAAAAACAAGATACACCTATTTTAGAGGCTGTTGATTTTAGCAAAATGCCCGCTTTAAAATTTCATAAAATTAGCACAAAAAAATATCCTATTTTTAAGCTTAAAAATACATTTTTAAAAGAGCCAAATTTAGGTGTTATTATCAATGCTGCTAATGAAGTTGGTGTTTATAATTTTTTAGAAAATAAAAGTAGATTTTTAGACATTGCTAAATACATTTTTAAAGCTCTTGATCACTTTGGAGTACCTAAAATTTCAAGCATAGAAGAAGTTTTTGAGTATGATTTTAAAACAAGAGAGTATTTAAGGAGTTAAAATGAAATTTTTTTTAACAATTTTATTTCTTATAACAAGTATTTTTGCTTTAGAGCTAGACTTTAGCGTAGGAGAAAATGGTAAAAGCCTAGATGACAATAATACGGTTTTGATCTTTGGTGGAATTCAAGGCGATGAGCCTGGTGGATTTCATGCGGCAAGTTTGCTTTTGAGTGATTATAATATCACTAAGGGTAAGATTATAGTGGCTCCAAATTTAGCTTTTGATAGCATTATCAAGCGTTCGCGTGGGAATAATGGGGATTTAAACCGTAAATTTGCAAGTATTAGCCCAAAAGATCCTGATTATAAAAGAGTTCAACGCATTAAAGAGCTTATTTTACTTCCTGAAGTTAGTATGGTGATCAATCTTCACGATGGTTGGGGTTTTTATAAACCTACTTATATTGATGCGATGCAAAATCCTAAGCGTTGGGGAAATTCAAGTGTGATTGACACAAGCGAAATCAATGCAAGCAAATACCCTGATCTTGAAAATATCGCTACTCAAACCGTAAATAGTGTCAATTCTTCACTTGCTGATCCAAAGCATGCTTATCATCTTAAAAACACCAAAACCCAAGAGCTTGGTGATACGGAAATGCTTAAAGCTTTAACTTATTTTGTGATTTCAAATCACAAAGCTGCTTTTGCAAATGAAGCGAGTAAAAATCTGCCTGTAAATTTAAGAGCTTATTATCATCTTTTGGCAATTGAAAATTATCTAAAAACCGCAGGAATTGAATTTAGCAGAGATTTTGAACTTACCCCACAAGGGGTTGATAAAGCCATAAATAAAGAGCTTGAAGTGAAACTTTTTGATGATAGAATTTTACTTTCTTTAAAAAATCCAAGAAAGGTTATCAACTATGTGCCTTTTCCGGTAAATAAAGAGTTAAATTATAATACAAGTAATGAACTTACTGCTGTTATCGCAGAAGGAAATTCTTTTTATATCCAGTATGGCAATCGTTTTCAAACAAGATTATATCCTGAGTATTTAGAATTTAGCGATGCTTTTAATGAAGTAACTTTTCAAGTTGATGGCAATGAAACCACCGTTCCTTTTGGAACCAAGGTAAAAGTAAAAGAGAATTTTCTTATTCCAAAGATAGCTAATGTGCGCGTAAATATCATAGGCTTTGATCATGGAAAAGATGAAAGTGATATTTTAGTTCATAAAAAAAATATGCAAACACAATACTCTTTGGATATGGCAGGTAAAATTTATAGAGTGGAATTTTATGAGTTAAGAGGGGCGAATTTGCAACAACTTTTAGAGGCAAATACCAATAGCAAGTTGATCAAAAATGCTAAAAATTTGGACTTAAACACTCTTAAAATGGCAAGATCAAAAGATAAATTCTTAGGTTCTATTTTAGTGGAATTTGAATGAAAAATCTTATCCTAGCTATAGAAAGTTCTTGCGATGATAGTTCTATAGCTATCATTGATAAAAATACCTTAGAGTGTAAATTTCATAAAAAAATTTCCCAAGAATTAGATCATAGTATCTATGGGGGAGTGGTACCTGAACTTGCTGCAAGACTTCATAGCGAAGCTTTACCAAAGATACTTAAGCAATGCAAAGAGCATTTTAAAAATCTTTGCGCCATAGCTGTGACAAATGAACCTGGGCTTAGCGTTTCTTTGCTCAGTGGAATTTCTATGGCAAAAACCTTAGCAAGTGCTCTAAATTTACCCTTAATCCCTATAAATCATCTTAAAGGTCATATTTATAGTCTTTTTTTAGAAGAAAAAATTTCTTTAGATATGGGAATTTTGCTTGTTAGTGGCGGGCATACTATGGTGCTTTATCTTAAAGATGATGCAAACTTAGAGCTTTTAGCAAGCACAAATGATGATAGCTTTGGAGAAAGTTTTGATAAAGTGGCCAAAATGATGAATTTAGGTTATCCTGGTGGGGTCATCATAGAAAATTTAGCAAAAAATGCCAAACTTAAAAATATCTCTTTTAACATACCTTTAAAGCATTCTAAAGAACTTGCTTTCAGTTTTTCAGGACTTAAAAATGCAGTGCGTTTGGAAATTTTAAAGCATGAAAATTTAAGCGATGATATAAAAGCAGAAATAGCCTATGCCTTTGAAAATACAGCTTGTGATCATATCATGGATAAATTAGAAAAAATTTTTAATCTTTATAAATTTAAAAATTTTGGCGTTGTAGGTGGAGCTAGTGCAAACCTTAACTTGCGTTCGCGTTTGCAAAATTTATGTCAAAAATATAATGCAAATTTAAAACTAGCTCCTTTAAAATTCTGTTCTGATAATGCGCTGATGATAGCAAGAGCCGCGGTTGATGCTTATGAAAAAAAGGAATTTGTAAGCATAGAAGAAGATATTTTAAGCCCTAAAAATAAAAATTTTTCAAGGATATAGATGAGAAAAGCTTTTACTATATTAGAACTTGTTTTTGTGATTGTTATTTTGGGAATTTTAGCTGCTATTGCTTTACCAAAAATGAGTTCAAGCAAGGATGAAGCTGAAGTTAGCAAGTCTTTAAACAACCTTAAAACTTTGATCAATGATATAAGCATTTATACTTTAAAAAATGATCATTTAAGCTCTATAAAAACAATGAGTAATGTAAGTGGGATTGAAAATGTTGATCTTGGCAATTTTAATGGCGCAAAAGAAGTAAATTTTCGCGTAGGCGATGATAAAGAATGCTTAAAACTTGTTTTTATAAATAAAGCTGATTTTATACTCATGGGAATTTCAAGCAATGAAGCAAGTAAAAATGCTATCATCAACGCAGCCAATCAGACTCATGAAGATTTAGAAAATGTAGACTTTACAAGCTCTTCAAGCAATAAAGCTTGCGTGATCTTAAGTAAGAATGAAAATTTTAAAAATCTAGCGAGTAAAACTTATCTTTTAATAGGGGGAATGTAATGATAGTGAGTAAAACTTATGAGATTGACTCTTGTGATGATGTAGAACTTGGTATAAAAAGAGAATCAAAGCTTGAATTTAAGCTTTGGTATGATGATGAAAAAACACCCAAAGCTTTGGTGTTTGTGGTGCAAGGAGTGGGTGCGGATTGTAATGATGTATATTTAAAATTTATCATAGAGTATTTGCTTAAAAATTTTAATTTAGCTTTTGTTGGAGTGAATTATCACTGTATTGGCAATCGTCCTCAAACTGGATCAACTTTTTATTTAGATGATATAGACAAGCTTATTTTAAAAGCAAGTTGTGAAGCTGTGGATATCAAGCTTCCTTATGATATTGATAAAATTCAAGACTATAAACAAATGAGTGAGATTTTTCACTTTGTAAATAATCAAATAGTTAAAGGCAAGCAAAAAGGTAATTTTACACCAAATTATTTTTTAAATTTACATGTAAGTTTGCAACCTACAAAAAATGAGTATCAAAATTTTGGGATCATGCAAGCTCAAGATCTTTTAAATGTTGCACTTTATCTTAAAAAACATGCTCCTTTTGATACTATGGGGGGGGGTATACCAGTTATTATGATAGGTAGTTCTCACGGGGGATATTTAGCACATTTGGCGGCTAAAATTGCACCTTGGCTAATAGATGGAGTGTTGGATAATTCTGCATATGCTAAGTTTTTATGGAGAGTTGTAGGTTTTGGAAAGGAAATAGATTTTATGCAGTATAGCGAATTTGCTACTTTTGATTTTTTTCATCATATTAAAACACATTGTTCGACAAAAACTTTTTGGACAAGCAATTCTTCATCGCCTTGTTTTTTTTCTCCCGCAAGAAGAAAAATTCGAAATCTTTTAGAGAAAGATCATCTTTTAGAACAATCAAAATGTTTAAAAACTTGCTTTATAAGTTATCATTCATTATATGATGAGTATGTTTCTTTAAAAGAAAAAACTATGTTCTATGAAGATCTTGAGAAACTTGGTTTTGATGCAACTTTGCATTCTATTACTAAAGAATCTCAAGTTGATGGAAAATTTATTAAAAACTTAAATCATGGCATGGGAATTCCGGTAAAACTTTTGATTAAGAAAGAACTTCCCTTAATGCTAGAAAAAATAAAACAAAATTCAAAAAAAGATTGTAAAGAAAAATGCATCTCTTATCCTTGTGAGGATTTGTTGTATCAATTTAGCGAAAAAGATGACAAAATATCACTCAAAATAGATAAAATTTAAGGAAACCTAATGACCATACTAGAAAAAAACATACAAGCTTTATTAAGTGGAGTAAATGAACCCTTAGGAAATAAACTTTTAAATTTCATACAAAATAAAACTTGTTCTCGTTTTAATATAGATGAAAATTTAAATATCTATGATAAAACTCATAATGTTTTTATGTATGAAAATTTAGAAGAAGAATTAAATTTTTTCTATCAAAGTATTTTAGAAAAAACTCCTAGATATCCTTTTATATGTATTTATGGTATAGGCAATGCTTTGCTGATTAAAAATTTAGCTAAACACTATAAACATCTTTTTGTATTTGAAAGCGAAATAGAACTTTTTATCCTAGCTTTAAGTACACTGGATTTGAGTGAAGAGCT
>NZ_MJXM01000052.1:0-1941 GCF_001762775.1 Campylobacter sp. BCW_6464
TCCTTTAGCGGTTATAAGAGATCATTTTGTAACTTATCCTTTTGCAATCAATTCGAAATTCATTAGCTTTGATTTAAAGAAAATTTTTTATGGCATAGATCTTTGCACAGGAGTTTTTGACACTCATTTTTCCTTTCATTATGAAATAGATCAAAAGCTTGAAGAAAATAAAGAATTTCTTTTAAAAAGACTTTTATCTTATTTGATTATTGATGAGAAAAGATCCGCTTTAAGGATAACAAAAGATGAAAATGAAACTATACAAGAAAGAGATGATTATACTTTTTTTAATCAAAGTTTAAATAGTATAGAACTCATTAAATCTGAAATTTATATCCTAAAAAACACTACATTAGAAAAGTATTATAAAGAAGTTAATGATGAAATCAATTTAACAGCCATTCAAGCTTACAATGAAGCTTTACAAATTTTACAAGATTTTGCTAATGGAATTTACAATACAAGTAAAGATAAAACAGGAAGATATATAGAAGATAAAAATAAAACCAGAAGATTACTAGAAAAACTCAATATCATAGGACAAAACAATCTTAAGGCTATGTATATAGGGATAAATGAAAATAAAGAAAGCTTGAAAGCTATAGACAAAAGAGAAAATAACACTAGCAAGGCAAGTGCAAATACTGATATCACATCAGAAACAAAAACTCCGCCTAATTTCATAGGCAGACTAGCTACTACCATAATCATAGAAGATGGTTTATACATGGGTTAAATTAAGAAAGGATAGATAATGAGTGAAACTTATGAGATTTATACACCCAATGGGTTAACATTAGATGTGGAAAAAGATACCAATAAAATACTCTTTAAAGAAAATATTAAGCCCACAGGCAACTATACCGAAGAATATTCCAAAGCGGTTTTTAAATCTTATCATATTATGAAAAACTCCCCCTACAAAGACTATAAACCCCAATACCTAGATCCTAACTTTTATACAGGACAAAGTTCTACTTTACTTGAATTTAAAGATTGGCAAAGTATATATTTAAAAGATCCTATCAAAGGAGCTATAGCTCCTTGGACTAAAGCAGAAAAAGCTTATTATCATTCTTTAAAAACCAAAAGAGAAAGATATAAATATTTAGCAATAAGAAGTGGATTAAGATCTGTGGTTATAGATATACCCTATGATGCTTATGCTAATGTAGATGAAAAAGGATATTTAATCAATGAAGAATACGCCTATATTTATGATGAAGTTAACAATAATAAAGAAACCTTAAAATCTTCTCTTTTTAGACAAGAATGGGGTATAGCAGCAGGAATACTAGGAAAACCTGAATATTTTGTGCGTTCTAAAAATCATGGCTTTAATGCCAGAATGATACAATGTTTTATTTTATATATTCAACTCACAGGTGGAGGATATGAAGAATTAGGTATAAAAAGAGGAATTTATAATTATGCTGATAATCTTTTAGAAATAGGTATAGGTATGGCAGGGATACATAAAAATCCTTTAAGGGCCAAATTAGTAAAAGATTTAGCTAAAACTATACAGCCTGATGAATTTGGTATGCTTCCTTTTATAGATGAGATTATGGGAGTAGATTGGGTGATTGATTTAAATAAATATGATTTTGCCTATGATGAAGAAGGCAGGATCATTTGGGCTTTATATAATGATATTAAAAAAGGCAAATTAAAAGATCCAAGAGATATAGATTCTACTCCTGAAAGTAGAAATAAATTTGATGATGCTATGGATGGATACGAAAATGGAATGGTAACAAGATTTGATGTAGATACTCCAAATGATTGGAGTGAACAACAAGCTACTTTATTCAAAGATACCCTAGTATTAAGCGCCAAACTAGCAGCCCTAACCCCACCTCAAGGCTATCCTAATGCCCCTTATTATTTTACACCTGAAAGATTAGAATGGATTTATAAAAGAGGATATTTAGACAAACT
>NZ_MJXM01000053.1:0-1923 GCF_001762775.1 Campylobacter sp. BCW_6464
TCCTTTAGCGGTTATAAGAGATCATTTTGTAACTTATCCTTTTGCAATCAATTCGAAATTCATTAGCTTTGATTTAAAGAAAATTTTTTATGGCATAGATCTTTGCACAGGAGTTTTTGACACTCATTTTTCCTTTCATTATGAAATAGATCAAAAGCTTGAAGAAAATAAAGAATTTCTTTTAAAAAGACTTTTATCTTATTTGATTATTGATGAGAAAAGATCCGCTTTAAGGATAACAAAAGATGAAAATGAAACTATACAAGAAAGAGATGATTATACTTTTTTTAATCAAAGTTTAAATAGTATAGAACTCATTAAATCTGAAATTTATATCCTAAAAAACACTACATTAGAAAAGTATTATAAAGAAGTTAATGATGAAATCAATTTAACAGCCATTCAAGCTTACAATGAAGCTTTACAAATTTTACAAGATTTTGCTAATGGAATTTACAATACAAGTAAAGATAAAACAGGAAGATATATAGAAGATAAAAATAAAACCAGAAGATTACTAGAAAAACTCAATATCATAGGACAAAACAATCTTAAGGCTATGTATATAGGGATAAATGAAAATAAAGAAAGCTTGAAAGCTATAGACAAAAGAGAAAATAACACTAGCAAGGCAAGTGCAAATACTGATATCACATCAGAAACAAAAACTCCGCCTAATTTCATAGGCAGACTAGCTACTACCATAATCATAGAAGATGGTTTATACATGGGTTAAATTAAGAAAGGATAGATAATGAGTGAAACTTATGAGATTTATACACCCAATGGGTTAACATTAGATGTGGAAAAAGATACCAATAAAATACTCTTTAAAGAAAATATTAAGCCCACAGGCAACTATACCGAAGAATATTCCAAAGCGGTTTTTAAATCTTATCATATTATGAAAAACTCCCCCTACAAAGACTATAAACCCCAATACCTAGATCCTAACTTTTATACAGGACAAAGTTCTACTTTACTTGAATTTAAAGATTGGCAAAGTATATATTTAAAAGATCCTATCAAAGGAGCTATAGCTCCTTGGACTAAAGCAGAAAAAGCTTATTATCATTCTTTAAAAACCAAAAGAGAAAGATATAAATATTTAGCAATAAGAAGTGGATTAAGATCTGTGGTTATAGATATACCCTATGATGCTTATGCTAATGTAGATGAAAAAGGAAGATTGGTTAATGAAGATTATGCCTATATTTACGATGAAGTAAGTTCTCATCGTGGAACATTAAAATCTTATTCTTTCTTTAATGAATGGGAATTGTCTGCTTTACTTTTGGGAAATATTAAAGCTAGTCCCACAGCTGCCGTAGGATTTAAAGCAAGACAACAACAAGCATTGTTTTTACAAGCTCAACTTGGAGATAAAAATGCTTTTAAAAGTTTAGGTTTAGCAGTATTGTGTTCTAATTCTTTTCTTACAGGGCAACATTGGAATAAGCTTAGAGCAAAAATGATTTACGATTTACACGATCATCATTATGAGAGTTTATTAGATGAATTTGGTATGCTTCCTTTTTTAGATGAGATTATAGGAGCAGATTGGACGATTGATTTAAATAAATATGATTTTGCCTATGATGAAGAAGGCAGGATCATTTGGGCTTTATATAATGATATTAAAAAAGGCAAATTAAAAGATCCAAGAGATATAGATTCTACTCCTGAAAGTAGAAATAAATTTGATGATGCTATGGATGGATACGAAAATGGAATGGTAACAAGATTTGATGTAGATACTCCAAATGATTGGAGTGAACAACAAGCTACTTTATTCAAAGATACCCTAGTATTAAGCGCCAAACTAGCAGCCCTAACCCCACCTCAAGGCTATCCTAATGCCCCTTATTATTTTACACCTGAAAGATTAGAATGGATTTATAAAAGAGGATATTTAGACAAACT
>NZ_MJXM01000054.1:0-2213 GCF_001762775.1 Campylobacter sp. BCW_6464
ACATTTTGTAGATTGATACATTCTAAAGTATCTAAAAGTCTAAAATCTTGTAAGTTATTTTCTTTGATTAAATCGTTTACAAATTCTTTTGCTTTGCTTACATTTGAAAAGGCAAAGATTGGAAAGCTATCCACGCTTTCATAACCAGCCTTTGTGTAAATCATTTCTTTACTTGCACCTTTTATAGCCCCAGCAATACCAATAGGCGTATCACTTTGCACTTTAATAGGACTTGCTGCACCATTGCTGATATTAAAATTAACTCCATAATTTGCTGCCATTATTCATTTTCCTTTCTTATGTTCTTTTAACAGCGAACAAGTTCGCCTAAAGAACCAAATGCTAAAGGCTTCCCCGCCCAAACACTGCGTGTTTGCCCCAAAAGCCAAACCTTTTTCCTGTCCTAAGTAGCTTACTTTATTTATGTTTTTTTAACTCTTTTGCTTTTAACTCCACTTAATGCGCTTGCTTTTGTAAATGTAGAGCCTAAGCCTTTAAGTTCATTCTCTACTATCCTAAATCTCTCATCAACCCTATCTTTAAACTCATCATAAATAAGCTTATCTCCTTTTATATTGAAATTAATAATAAAATCTGTATCGATTTCTTTACTATTTGGATTTAAGGAATTAAACTCTTTAAAAAGAATGTCATCTATAAAAATTTTAATATTTAGATTTTCGCTAAAGAAGTTTCCACCCACGCCATACCCCCAAGGAGTGAATTTAAACTCTTTTATAGGTTTAGAGAGTTCGCATTCTATA
The DNA here is from genome assembly GCF_001762775.1 of Campylobacter sp. BCW_6464. Taxonomy (NCBI): domain Bacteria; kingdom Pseudomonadati; phylum Campylobacterota; class Epsilonproteobacteria; order Campylobacterales; family Campylobacteraceae; genus Campylobacter; species Campylobacter sp. BCW_6464. Next base: position 765 of record NZ_MJXM01000054.1, read on the forward strand.
GTATAAAAAGGATTTTCTAATCCATCATTAGCTAAAAACACGCTAATATTTTTTTCATCATATTCTCTAAAAGCGTAATATGGAGTGTAACGATTGCCAAATTCATAAGCTCCATTTGAAGTGATTTTTACTTTTGCATATGAGTCTAAACCTTCAGTATTAGCATTTTCTAAACTAAACTCAGCAGGTAAAGTAGTGGCGTGTTCTTTTGAAGCTTTATTTAAAGTTTCATTTTCTATATTGCCTAGTAAAAGATTATTGTTAGAATTGTCAATAAACTCCAAAGCATTAATCTTTAAAAACTCATTATCTCCTGCTAATTTTATACCAAGTCTTGAAAGGGTTAAGGTTTTTAAAGGATAGGCTGAGCTTGTTTGTTTGGTGCTAAACTCAACCCTTAATTTTTTACCATCAAGGATTTGTAATTCTTTTAAATTAGAGTTTGCATCTTCGCCTTTATCTCCTTTATCCCCCTTATCTCCTTTTTCGCCCTTATCTCCTTTTTCGCCCTTTATACCTTTAATCCCTTCGAGTTTTTTATCAATTAATTCATTCACTCTTTTTTCATTAAGCTTATCACTAACTATAGGTTCACTTGGCTCTATTAAGCCTTGATTAATATCTGGAATAAAAGAAATTCCATAATCTTTCATTTTAACTCCTTTTTTATTGATTTAAACACACACTTTATTGCATGATAAAGATTGCAAGAATGATAAAATACAAAGATTTTAAACTTAGAACATCCAAGCAAAGTCATAGCTTCTTTTAATGCTAAATCAGCTATTTTGTAATCAGCCCTAGAGTTTGCTTTTTCGCACAAAAAATCATGCACCACACAAGCACTAAAATACTCGCTTTTAAAAGGTGGAAACAAAGACCAAAAAAGGCGTGGGATACTTGCTCCATCCGTTTTAAAGCCTTGTGGTACAATGCCTTTATAATTTGGCAAAGAAAAAGCATAATCACTAATTACTTCAAATCTGTCTTTATCATAGGGCTTTACACAAACCCTTTTTAATTCTGTTTTAGTCATTTTTCACTCTCCCAAACAATTAAATCAAGTTCTTCTTTGCTTTGTACATTTCTAGCTTTTTCTTTTAAAGCACTTGCTTTAAAAATAGTTTCTTGCACAAAATAAGCCATGCTACTTGCAAAGAGTTTAAACTCATCTACGCTAAATCTTGTAGTTGAATTATCAAGTGCAATCCAATCAATATAAGGAATTAAATTAGGATTAACAAGAGCATTGGTTACTGCTCCATTAATTCTTAACTGATCTTCATTAGAACTTTGATAGATTTTACCTTTAAAAGAAAATCCACCATTTAGAATATTTTCTTTTTTTGTATTAATCTCGTTGATTTTTAACTCTTTTGCCTCGTTTAAAAGCTCTTCTTCGCTTTTAGGAGGATTTATTAAAGAGTTAAACTCTTCTTCGCTAATAGG
>NZ_MJXM01000055.1:0-5307 GCF_001762775.1 Campylobacter sp. BCW_6464
GAAAATGAAAAATAACCCTTATTTTAAAGAAAGCGAATTTAAATGTAAATGCGGCAAATGTGAATTGCCTCAAAATGTACCAAGTGATGAGCTTATAGACATTCTTTGTGAAATCAGAGAACATTACAATGCTCCTGTTATTATAAATAGTGGATATCGCTGCAAAGAGCATAATGCAGAGATTGGTGGAGCCCCTAAAAGCCAACACACTATAGGAAGTGCAGCGGACTTTGTGGTTAAAGGAGTTAAAACAGAAGAAGTTCATCAATATGTTTTAAACACCTATGGCGAAAGAGGTTTAGGGATTGCTATAAAACATAATTTTAATGATCCTTATGCTGGGTTTGTACATTTAGACACTAGAGGCAAAAAAGCAAGATGGACTTATCCATAAGGAAAAGATTGTGTTTAGTTTTATTTTATCAAGGTTTTTAAGTCCTTCAAAAATAGCTTTTTTTGTTCTAATTGCTCTTTGTGGTTTTTTATATTTAAAAAACAATGCTTTAGCTTTAGAAAATGAAAATCTAAAACTTAAAGCTTTGCATTTTAACAATGAAATCAATGTTTTTAAAGATAAATTAGCCCAGCAAAATAAAGCTATTGATAAATTAAAACTTGATTTAAAGCCCAAAGAGACTTTAAAAGAAGTTTTAAAAGTGGATAAGGTTTTTATTAAAGATAAAAGCTGTGAGAGTGAACTTAAAGCTTATAAAGAATTATTTAATATTTTAGGAGCAAAAAAGTGAATGATAAAATGAGAATTTTCCTATTAATTATACCTTTTGTTTTTTTAAGCGCTTGTGCTTCTAAAGATATTTTGATTAAAACTGAAATCAAAGAAGTTAAAGTTCCTATTAAATGCCCTTTAAAACTTCCTTTAAAGCCTTTAGACAAACAAGACTTAGAAAGTGCTAAAGAAATCTCTAAGTATTACTTAGAAGTTGAAAATATAGCCAAGCTTTGCACAGGAGAGAAAGATGAAAGAAAATAATAAAATGATAAATCAAAAAAGCATTGCAAAAGATCTTCTTATAGCTCTTTTGTTTTCAACTTTTGCATTAGCTTTATTATATTTATTTGAAATTTTTACAAGGAACTAGCAATGAAATTAGAAGATATATTTGTATATATGGTTTTAATGATAGTAAGCTTTATAGCTGGACTTGTAGGAATTGTAACAAAAAATAAATTAAGCAAAGCTCTTAATTTAAAAGGTAAATTTACACTCTTTTTAAAAGGTATGCTAGGTTCTATGTTTGTAGCATATCTAGTTTTTGAAATTGTAAATTATCTTAATTTTGGCATAAAACTTAGCGTTGCAGTGGGCGGTTTTGCAGCTTATATGGGGACAGATGCATTGCTTAAAATTGAGCAACTTGTAGAAAAGCTTATAAATAAAAAATTAGATAAATTGTAAGGCTTTATATTGACCCTTGTATTTTAAAAGGTTTTAAACGCAATTTAAAGCTTTTTAAAACTATATTTGAAAATAAAAAGAAAGCAAAAATGGATAAGTTAGAAATAAATGAAATTAAATCAAGGCTAAAGGCTTTAAAATTTAATCATAAAGAAGATAAAAATTTAAGAAGAGATAGGATTTTAAAACAAGGCTTTAAGGCTTTTGTTTTTGAATATTTTCCTCATCATATCAATTTTATCAAAAAAGAAAGCTCTAATTTTAGAAATTTTATCTATGATAATATTGATGAATTAGAAAAGAAAAATAATCATCTTTGTTTTAAAGCTTATCGTGGAAGTGCTAAAACAACGCTTTTAGTAAGACTTTTTACTCTTTACTCGCTTTTAAGTAATAAAAAGCAATATGCTTTAATTATATCTTCTACTTTAGACATTGCAAGTGAAAGTATAGCAAGTTTAAAAACAGAGCTTGAAGAAAATGCTAAATTAATTAATGATTTTGAAATAAAACTAGGCGATGAATGGACTAGTGAAGCCATAGTTTTTACAAGTTTTAAAATACATAAAAAAATTAAAGCTTTTGGTAGTGGTAAAAAGATAAGAGGAACGAATTATCTTGGCAAAAGACCTGATTTAATTATCTGTGATGATATAGAAAATGATGAAAATGTAGAAAGTAAAACGCAAAGGGATAAACTTTATAAATGGTTTAATAAAGCCATTTTAAAGCTAGTCGCAAGAACACAAGAAAATTATTTATACTTAGTCGTTGGAACTATTTTACATCAAGATAGTCTTTTAAATCGTTTAAATGATGATAAACGCTTTTTAATTTATGATTTTCCGCTTGTGCTAAGCTTTCCTGACAAACTTGATTTAATCGATAAAAACAATATTTTAAAAAGCGATTTAAAGGGTTTTAAATTAGATGATGAAAATTTAAACAAAATAGAAATTTTAAAAGAATATTTTGCTGATACTCAAAGTTTTTTTAGCGAATATCAAAACAAAGCATTAAGTACTGAAAATGCTATTTTTAGCGAGTATAAAATCATAGAAAAAGAACAAGATTTTGACCTTGTGGTTTTAGGGATTGACCCTGCACTTGGTAAGGCAAAAGGCGATTATTTTGCCATTGCTGAGCTTAAAAAAGTAGATAAAAATAAATTTCATTTAAAAGCAAGTGGCTATAAAATATCTCCTAGCAAGATGATAGATGTGATATTAAAGCTTTATATCAAATACTTAAGCTTAGGAAAAATAGTAAAAATAGCCATTGAAACAATAGCCTTTCAAGAGTTTTTCAAAGATAAGCTCAAAGAAGAGGCTTTAAAACTGGGAATTATTCTAAGTATTTGTGAGCTTAAAAATAAAGTCGCAAAAGAACTTCGCATCGATAGCTTAGCACCTTACATTAACGACGGCACGATTTTAATAGACAATAACTCAAATTTACTTATCGAAGAAATGCTAACCTATCCAAAAGCAGCACATGATGACTTGCTTGATGCAAGTGAGATGGCTTTTAGAATCGCTTGTAGTGCAGCAAATGCAGATTATAAAGCAATCAATAGAATACTTAGCAAAAGAAAGATTAAAAAAGGATTTTTATGAGAATATTAAACAAAACAGCAAGAAAAAGCGTAGCAAGCAGTGTTGATTTTGATAGCATAATCGCTGCTTTAAATAGTGAGAATTTTAGCGAACTTATAAGTATTTATGATTATTTTAAACGCTTTGATCCACAAATAGCAAGCGAAGTAATGAAAAGGCGTTTTAAAATGTGTTCTTTTCCTATGTTTATTACTTGTAAAGACGAGACTCAAAGAATATTTTTACAAAATTATATATCAAAAAGTGATTTTAGGAAATTCGTCTTTGAAATGAGTGCTGCAGTAGTTTATGGTTTTGCTGCTTTTTTACTTGAATGGAAGGTAAAAGATTTAAATGTTTTTCCAAAACTAAAATACATAAGTCCGAGATTTTTTTCGATGGATGATAAAGAAAGGCTATTTATTTATAGCGAAAGTAAAAAACTTTTTGTGGATGAGTGTGATGATATATTTTTGCACTTACATCCAAGCGATTCAGGTTCATTCATAGAACAATCCCTTTTTTATAATGTTGTAAGCATTGCGGTTTTAAAGCAACTTGCTATGAGTAAAAACATTTCTTATCTTGATAATTTAAGTGTGCCACCTATCATTGCAAAAACAACCAATGCAAACAGTGATAAAGAAATAGAAGAACTTTTAATGCAACTTAGTAATTTAAGAAGTGCAAGTGTGGGAATTTTTAACAAAGATGACATGGTCGAGCTTTTAAACTCAGGGCTTTCTACTTCTACTTTTACAGATTTTTTAAGGTATTGTGATGAAGCTATTTCAAAATTAATCAGCGGACAAGTTTTAGCAGGAAATGCAGTGCAAAATGGTACTCAAGCCTTAGGTAATGTACACGAAGAAGTGCGTCTTAATGTGGGTGAAATGGATACACTTTTTTTAAGCAAAAGCATACAAAAATTATTAGAGCAGATTTTAAAACTTAATTTTGCAAAGCCAGCTGAGTTTGAGTTTGTTTTTGATACAAACAAAGAAGTCGATGAGCAATACTTAGCAGGAGTTTATAGCACTATTTCTAGTATGGGTTATGAGATACCTGCTGAGTTTTTAGCAAAAACTTTTAGAATTGAAGGTTTAAAGAAAAAAGAAGTAAGCACTGAAAATTACGCATTTAACTCTTTAATGTTAGAAAAAAATAATCGTCTTAGCAAGGATAAAATAGAATTAAACTCAAGTGCAGAAGATGAGATAAGTGATGAAATTTATGAAAAAATCAAAGCCTTTTGGGAAGAATGTCAAAGCTATGAAGAATTAGAAGAAAGAATTTTTAAAGAATACCCAAATATCAGTTTTGAAAAATTAAAAGAAAGTCTGGATAAAAAAATCGCTCTTGCTTCCATGCAAGCTCTTTTGGATGCTGGCAATGAGTGAATAGGTGGGTCAAGGCAAAACGGGGCTTTTGCGTTAGCAAAAGGGTCGGGTAGCCTTTAGTTGCTTCTTAGGCGGAATTCACTTCCGCCGTTAAAGAAGGTTAAAAAAGGTAAAGAATGAGTAATATTTTTAACAAAAGCGTAGATGAAGCTTATAGCTATTTAGAAAATAAAGGCTTAAAAATAAGCTTTAAATATCACGAAATTAAAAAACAAGCACACGATCGTGCTTTTAGTGCAGCAGGCATTATGAAAACAGATGTATTAAATGATTTGCACGAAGAATTAAAAAAAGCTATGAAAGAAGGAAGAAATTTTAATGAGTTTAAAAACAATTTAAAAGAGCTTTTAACAAGTAAAGGTTGGTATGGTAAAAAAGAAATAACAAACCCAAAAACAGGAGAAAAACGCACTATAAACATCAATGCAAATCGCTTAAAAACAATTTATCATACCAATATGCAAAGTGCTTACGCAAAAGCAAGAGCAAAACAGCTTAGCACTTATTCTTACAAAACTTACTGGGTATATAAATGTGCACTTTTAGAAGATTCAAGAAGTGAGCATAAAAAAATGCACAATTGTGCTATACACAGAGATGATCCATTTTGGAAAACATCCTTTCCGCCTAATGATTATAATTGCAAATGTAAAGTCATAGCAGTAAGCGAAAAAGAAGCAAGGGCTAAATATAAAATTTTAGAAAATCCAAAAAGCATTGCTTCTAAAAATTTTGCTTATGATAAAAGAGAAAATTCACAAATCCCAAAAGAAACTAGAATAAGCTTAGATGAGAGCTTAGAAAATTTACCAAAAATACAAAATTATGAAAATTTAAGTGATAAAGAATTAATAGATAAGGTTTATGAAGCTTTTAATGTAAAAAAAGGAGATTT
>NZ_MJXM01000056.1:0-4371 GCF_001762775.1 Campylobacter sp. BCW_6464
GAAAATGAAAAATAACCCTTATTTTAAAGAAAGCGAATTTAAATGTAAATGCGGCAAATGTGAATTGCCTCAAAATGTACCAAGTGATGAGCTTATAGACATTCTTTGTGAAATCAGAGAACATTACAATGCTCCTGTTATTATAAATAGTGGATATCGCTGCAAAGAGCATAATGCAGAGATTGGTGGAGCCCCTAAAAGCCAACACACTATAGGAAGTGCAGCGGACTTTGTGGTTAAAGGAGTTAAAACAGAAGAAGTTCATCAATATGTTTTAAACACCTATGGCGAAAGAGGTTTAGGGATTGCTATAAAACATAATTTTAATGATCCTTATGCTGGGTTTGTACATTTAGACACTAGAGGCAAAAAAGCAAGATGGACTTATCCATAAGGAAAAGATTGTGTTTAGTTTTATTTTATCAAGGTTTTTAAGTCCTTCAAAAATAGCTTTTTTTGTTCTAATTGCTCTTTGTGGTTTTTTATATTTAAAAAACAATGCTTTAGCTTTAGAAAATGAAAATCTAAAACTTAAAGCTTTGCATTTTAACAATGAAATCAATGTTTTTAAAGATAAATTAGCCCAGCAAAATAAAGCTATTGATAAATTAAAACTTGATTTAAAGCCCAAAGAGACTTTAAAAGAAGTTTTAAAAGTGGATAAGGTTTTTATTAAAGATAAAAGCTGTGAGAGTGAACTTAAAGCTTATAAAGAATTATTTAATATTTTAGGAGCAAAAAAGTGAATGATAAAATGAGAATTTTCCTATTAATTATACCTTTTGTTTTTTTAAGCGCTTGTGCTTCTAAAGATATTTTGATTAAAACTGAAATCAAAGAAGTTAAAGTTCCTATTAAATGCCCTTTAAAACTTCCTTTAAAGCCTTTAGACAAACAAGACTTAGAAAGTGCTAAAGAAATCTCTAAGTATTACTTAGAAGTTGAAAATATAGCCAAGCTTTGCACAGGAGAGAAAGATGAAAGAAAATAATAAAATGATAAATCAAAAAAGCATTGCAAAAGATCTTCTTATAGCTCTTTTGTTTTCAACTTTTGCATTAGCTTTATTATATTTATTTGAAATTTTTACAAGGAACTAGCAATGAAATTAGAAGATATATTTGTATATATGGTTTTAATGATAGTAAGCTTTATAGCTGGACTTGTAGGAATTGTAACAAAAAATAAATTAAGCAAAGCTCTTAATTTAAAAGGTAAATTTACACTCTTTTTAAAAGGTATGCTAGGTTCTATGTTTGTAGCATATCTAGTTTTTGAAATTGTAAATTATCTTAATTTTGGCATAAAACTTAGCGTTGCAGTGGGCGGTTTTGCAGCTTATATGGGGACAGATGCATTGCTTAAAATTGAGCAACTTGTAGAAAAGTTAATTAATAAAAAAATGGAAAAACTATAATGAACGAACTTGGCATCATTTGCGACATTAAAGACAATAAAGCTAAGGTTGCTATTGGAGAAATGGTAACGGATTTTTTAAGTGTTTTTCAAAGTCTAGCTAATTCTTATGCAGTGAGCTTTTCTCCTTTAAGAATAGGAGAGCAAGTATTAGTTATACCTGTGCGTGGGGATTTAAATAGTGGAGTTATTTTGCGTGGGCTTTACCAAGAAAAACATAGAGCAAAAAACACAGATGAGAATACTTTTAATATAGATTTTGAAGATGGAACGCATTTAGAATACAACTCTAAGAGTAGCACTTTAAAACTTGATGTGGTTAAAAATATAAATATCACTTGTGTAGATAAAATCACCCATAACCAAAACAACACCTTAAATACTAAAAATCATACTACAAACGCTAATACCATAACGCTTAATGCTCCAAGTATTAATTTAAATGGTAATACTCAAATTGCAGGAGCAATTTCTACAAGTGGCGAAGGTGGGGCAAGTGGTACTTTTAGCATAAAAGGAAATTTAAACTTAATAGGCAATTTACAAGTTAGCGGAAATATAAGCGATAGCAAAGGTGATTTAACAAATCATACCCATTCTTGTACTTGTGGTGCCACAGCTTCGCCAAGATAGGAAAAACTATGAAAGAATTATTTTTGCTTTTATTTTCATTAGTCTTTTTTATGCTCTTTTGCATGGGGGCATTTTATGCTTTTTTAAACCTAAACTTTTTTATCAAAAGCATTTTTATAGGCTTTTTTATAGCTTTTACATTTTTAGGATTTTCTCAAATGCTAGAAAACATTTTTGAGTTTTACAAAGGATTAAAATGAATTACATGGTAAGCATCGAAGAAAGTATCAAAGACATTTTAATCACTCCTTTAGGCTCAAGAGTAATGAGACCAGAATATGGTTCTTTACTTTTTACACTCATAGATAGAAAAATCGATGATGATTTTAAGATAAAGCTTACTAGATACACTGCAGAAGCAATTTCAAAGTGGGAAAAAAGAGTAAAGCTAAAAGGTGTGAGACTTAATGAGTGTAAAGACAATAAATTAAGCATTACCTTGCTTTTTGAAAATTATGGGGATTTAACCATGGAGCTAGGCAAATGAGTGAGCTTTTAAGTGCAAATGATAGCTATTTTAAACAAAGCTTTTTAAAGGATATCCCTTATCCACAAATCATAGAAGAGCTTGATTATGAAAAGCTTTTAAAAGCCTATGAAGAACTTTTTAAAAGCTTTTTAAAAGATAATGTAGAGCTTTTAGAATCTGATCCTTTTAAAGCCATTTTAGAAGCTTTAGCTTATAGAGAAATGATAATAAGAGCAAGAATTAATGAGAGTATAAAAGCAACTTATCTTCATTATGCAAAGGGAAGTGATTTAGATAATGTAGTAGCTAATGGCTATTTGATACAAAGGCTTAAAGGGGTTAAGCCCACAGCTAAAGTAGAGTTTGAATTAAATACCTTACTTACTTATGATGTCATCATCCCAAAAGGTGCAATTTTTTCAAATGAAAAAGCAGACCTTGCCACTTTAAAAGAAGAAGTGGTGATTAAAAAAGGGCAAAGTAAAGCACAAGGTATTTTAGAACTTGATGAATTTATTCAAAGCAAAGAAAGTAAAACCGAGTTTTTACAAACCCCACTGCCTTTTGTGGCTAAGATTAAACAACTAGAATATTTTAGTGGTGGAGCCAGTGAAGAAAGCGATGAAGCCTTAAGAGAAAGGGCTGTAATGAGTGTACATCGCTTTTCAACCGCAGGAAGTGAAAAAGGCTATATCTATCACGCTTTAAGCGCAAGTGCAAAAGTAGCCTCCATAAAAGCTTTAAACAATGGAGCAGGAAAAGTAAGAGTTATCATTAAAAGCGAAGATGAATTAAGCGTTAATGTGGTTAAAGAGTATTTAAGTGCGGATGAGCGAAGACCTTTAACTGATGAAGTAAATGTAGAATTAGCTAAAAAAAGAGAGTTTATCGTAGATGCCAAACTTTTGCTTTTAGAATTAAGCCGTGCTAATGAAATAAGTGAAAAGATTAATGCTTTGCAAAAGGACTTTGATTTAAGTGTGGATTTAGCACTGGGATTTATTTACAAATGTCTTCATCAGGACGGAGTTTATAAAAGCGAAATTTTAAGCATTAAAGAAAAAATCATAAATGAAGAAGAGCAAGAATTAAAAGACTTGCCCTTAGAAAATATAATAATAGCTGATGATGAGTTTGCAACCCTTAGCTTTTTGCTTAGCTATGAAAAGGCAGTACTATGAAGGGGCATTGCGTAGCAATGGGTCGGGAAGCCTTCAGTAAAAGCGACTTTGGGCGAACTTCGTTTGCACAAAGTGATAGCATAAAAAAGGCGGTGCTATGAATACACTAATACTAAACCACCATCCAAAACAAAGCAAAGCCATTGATTTAAGTGCAAAGGCAAGATTTGAAGATTTAAATTTAGCTAGTATCACAAATCTAGCTCTAAATTGCGATGAAAGATTATTGCCAATTTTAGCCAATGCTTATGATGTAAGTATTGATGGTTTAAATGAAAAAGAAGCAAGAAAGCTAATATCTAAAGCCTTGCTTTTAGATAGATACAACGGCACAACTTGGGCTATAAAAGAAGCTTTAAGAGCCGTATTTCCTACTGCAGTGGTTAAAGAGTGGTTTAATTATGGTGGAAAGCCTTATTTTTTTAAAGTTAAAGTAAGCACAACTAATGTTAGCTTTGATGAAAGAACGCTTAATACTTTAGAAAGACTAATTTATGATTTTAAAAATGTTAGAAGCGTTTTAGAAGCAATTGAAATAGAGATTGAAAGTAAAAATGATAGTTTTAATGCTAGTGTAGAAATAAGTGGAGAAACTATAGAAATCTTACCTTTTCAAACCACGCAAATTGAAAACAATCAGAAACCAAGTTTAAATGCAATGGGTGTTTTTAT
>NZ_MJXM01000057.1:0-3312 GCF_001762775.1 Campylobacter sp. BCW_6464
CTTTTAAAGCTTCATTATAATCAGGATAAGTTTCTAAAGGAGGTAAAGCTAAATTTGGATTTTCTTTTATTTTTTCTTCATAGGCTTTTTGTTCAAATTTATGTTTATCTTTTATATATGATAATACATAAGGTATTCTTATATATCCTAATATACTTTTTGAATTTTCTATCAAAGTTTGTCCTAGTTTATAAGATAAGTGGTTTTGTATACGAGCTTTAGCTGAATTAGCTTGAATAAAAGTAATTTTAGGATTTATTATGCTCATTTTTATACCCAAAGATTTAGCAAGTTTTTTACTTTCTAATTTTTTAATAATTAAATCTTGTTCTAGATTGGCTAATTCTAAACGTTGTTTTTTAATAGGGATGGAGTTGAGTTTATTTTCAAGATTGTTTTTTTCATTGAGTAAATTTTGTTTTTCTTGAGTTAAATTAGATATTTGAGTATTTAAGGTATTGATTTGATTTTGCAAAGTCTGTAGTTTAATAGGATCTTTTCTTTGATTATATTGCTCGATAATAATTTTATAGTCTTTTAAATATTTGCAAAGGTGTGTAAAATCATATTCCTTTGAAATTTCAAAATCTATATTTTCTGGAATTTTTATTTCTTCTAACGTTTCATTTTTTGGCATAAGTAAGAAACCTATGATTCCTGCTTGTTTTCCCTCTTCAAATATTTTATCATAAAAAACATTATATTTAGGTTTTTTCACATCATTGTCCAAACGATTATGAATTTTTATATCTTGACTTATGGTAAAGTTATATTCTAATGCAATAATTGCTTGATGGTTATATATAGGTATTAGGACTTTTTGTTTTTCATTTTCGAAAATACAATAAGAAAGAAGATTTGCTGGAGTAAAACTATTGTTCCAAAAGTGAACAGCTAGAATTTTCATATTGCAATATTTTGCAGGCAAAATCAACTTAAGTTCTTTCTTGTTCTCTAATTTATAAATATTTTCTTTGCAAAGAAAGGATCTGATTTTTACAAAATCTTTATTGTTTTTTGTATCTATAATTTCATCTAAATCTAAAGTTTGAAAAGAGGGAATGTTAAGATTTTTAATTTTTTTTGGTTTTTTAAAAAAGTCAAAATTTTCACAGATTTTATAAGCTAATGTAGAGGTGACAAATATCGGAGGATGAACTGGATTTATAGTATTAGCATAAAAATCTAGAATAGATTCTTTTGAAAGAAAATTAAAGACATCGATAAAATTAAATCCATATTTCTCACTTTGAAGCTTATGAAAAGAAGTATATGTATATCCTCCATGATAAATTCCGTGTAGCCATTGAACAATTAAAACTTTCTTTTGTAAACTATTTAAAATTTTATAAATACAATCAAATACTGGTAGATTTACTTGTGCTATATCTTTCTTTTTTCGAAAAGCTGTTTCATCTAAAGAAAATATTATTAAATCAGCTTCTTCGATATATTTTTTTGTTTTTTGTCGAAAAAGATAATAAATATGCCCTAAAGGATCTATAGAGGCCAATCCAAAACTTTTAACATCTGCACCAAATTTCTTAAAACCTTCTGTAAAGGGATCATTCCATCTTGATTCGCAAGATCCAAGTAAAACAATCTTCATAAATTAAAAGCCTTTTTTATCATCGTTTCTATGGTTTTAAAATCTTCGAAATTTTCAGGCATTATAAAATCCATGTCTAATTCTTGATCGTAAAAATCTTCTATTTGAGTTACTAATTTCATGATATCTAGGCTATCTATTAGGCCATTAGTCACTAAATTTTTAGAATTTTCATCAATGTTTTCTTTTCCAATTTCTTTAAAAAACTGTTTAATCTCTTCCATTTTCTCTCCTTAAAGTTCTTTATAATAATTTCTATCAATTTTACCATTTTGATTGAGTTTAAATTTGTCAATTTTAATAAAATTTTTTGGGATCATATAAGAAGGTAATTTATCTTTTAAAAAAGCTTTAAAATTAATTTCTTCTTCACTTTCATAAAAACAAATAATATCTTCTTTAAAAATACATGCACTGTTTTTAATATTCGCATGGGAATTTATCACGCTTTCTATTTCTCCAAGTTCTATCCTATGCCCCATATATTTTATCTGATTATCCACTCTCCCATAGCACAAAAGCTCTCCAAATTCATTATAAGAAACGATATCTCCTGTTTTATAGAGTAAATCTAAATAATTATCATGTAAAGGATTTTGAATAAAAGCTTGTTTGGTTTTTTCTTTGTCATTATAATACCCTAAAGACAAAGAAGTTCCACGTACGAAAAGCTCCCCTTTAACACCTATTTGTTTAGGACTTATGAAATTCATATTTTCATCAAAAACTAAAAGTTCTGTGTTTTTACACGCTTTGCCTATAGGTAAAAGTTCTTCATCTTTAAAAGTGCGATTGATGATATAAAAAGAACATACATCAGTGATTTCTGTTGGGCCATAAAGGTTGGCAAATAAGGCATTGGGTAAGTGTTTACGCCAAATATTTAGCTGTTTATTGGGCATGATTTCACCGCAAAAAAGTATTTTTTTTAAGGTATTTAAACTAAAATTATTCAAAGCTTCCGTATTTGCAAAATAAATTAGCACCGAAGGCACCCAAAATATAGTGCTTACTTTTTCTTTTTCAAGGCATTCTAAAATTTTATTTGGAAAGGCAAAAAGATGATTAGGTAAAAGGTGTAAAGTCGCTCCTGATTTTACACTTGAAAAAATATCTAAAATGCTATTGTCAAAATAAAATGGTGCTTGATTGGCTAAAATTTCATTCTCATCAAATTTAAAAGTCTCACACACCCAAAAAGTATAATCAATCACACTCTTATGTGCTATGCTTACTCCTTTAGGAATACCTGTGCTCCCACTTGTAAAGAAAACATAGAGTAAATTAGTATCTATATGTTTTTCTTTGGCATGCTTTATTAAACTCTCATCTATATCAAAACTTTCAAAGTCTTGTGTATAAAGCGTAGGTAAATCTAAGTTAAAATTTAAGTCCTTTGAAGTGATAAAAAGTTTAGGCTTTAAAACCTCTATGACTTTTTCTACTCTTTCTTTAGGACTTTTTTCATCTAAAAGGGTATAAAAATTTCCACTGAGTGCCACTCCAAAAAATGAAATCAAACAATCAATCCCTTTAGGCAAGATGATTAAAACAGGAACTTGAGTAGGATTATCATTTTTTAAAGTTTTTAAAATTTCACTGGCTAGTTTTTTAGAAAAAAGATCAAAGTCTTTATAAGTGATTTCTTTTCTTTCCTTGGCAAAGGGTTCTACAAAAGCAGTTTTTTCGCTAAATTTGATTAA
>NZ_MJXM01000058.1:0-20743 GCF_001762775.1 Campylobacter sp. BCW_6464
GTAGAAGTATTACTTATATCTGCTTGTTTATATTTTAGAGTATAAATAGAGTTTTTAAATTCACTTGATATATCATAATTAGGAGAACTTGTTTTACTACTTATACTAAAATTAGTGTTATTGCTAGTATTTGTTGTATTAGTAGAATTTAATACTTCACTTCTTGCTAGAGTTTGTGAATTTGCATTTTGAATTTCATTTAACTTACTAGCATTTTGTTTTAAAAAAGCATTAGCAAAACTTATTTTAGAATTTTCTTTACTTTCTTTATTAGCTTTTGCTTGTGAAAGTATAGAATTATAGTTTGAGTTATCATTGATGCTAAAGATACTCATATTAATTCCTTGATTTAGATTTTTCTGCCTTCAATCTAAATATATTAAAATAATATAAGCAAGATCTGTTCCGTTTTGGGGTGGAGTTATTTTTCTAAATAAATTTTTAAAGCCCTTTCATAGTCTTCTTTAGTATCAATCCCCATGCTTGTTGTTGAAATTTCAAGCATTTTGATTTTTTTACCATTTTCTATAGCTCTTAATTGCTCTAACTTTTCCGCTCTTTCAAGTGCAGAACTCGATAAAGAACAAAACTCTCTTAAAGCTTTGACACTATAAGCGTAAATGCCTAAATGCCCTTTAAAACTTTCCTCGTAATTTTCTCTTTCATAAGGAATTTTAGCTCTTGAAAAATACAAAGCATACCCTTCTTTATCGCAAAGCACTTTAACCAGATTAGGATCCATAGCTTCTTCTTGAGTGATTTTTTTATAACAACTCGCCATAAAAGCTTTTTTATCCAAGCAAGAACTTGCAAATTCTTTAAATTTTAATAAATTTTCACATTCTATAAAAGGCTCATCAGCTTGGACATTGATAATAATCTCATCATCTTTTAAAGCTAGTTTCTTACAAGCTTCATTAATCCTATCCGTACCGCTTTCATGATCTTTGCTTGTTAAAACCGCATTTAGACCATATTCTTTAGCGATACTTAAAACCTTTTCATCGTCTAAAGCTATACAAACTTCATCCACGCTACTTACTCTTCTTGCAGTAGCTACAAACATAGGCACTCCACCTATATCGCATAAAATTTTTTCATGAAAACGACTTGATTTTAATCTTGCAGGAATAATAATCATTTTTGCATCCAATCTAAAATTTCTTTTTTTATATTTTTGGCTTCAAATACCTTTTCATCGCTATTTTTCAAGTCAAATAAAGCCAAAATTTCATCTTTAACTTGGACATTAAACTCTTTAGCTATAAATTTTAAATCTTCTTTTTCATTCTTAGAATCCCTATCATATAAAGCTTTTATCATACTTGGAGTAAATTTTGTCCATTCTGCTGTCGAAGTGATAATGCTAGGTTTTAAAGGATCAAGCATTTTAAAACAAGTTGCGGTATGCGGATCGATTAAAATTTTACTTTGTTTGATAAATTGCATACATTCTTCATCGGTGCAAAAATCTGCTTCAAAATCTTCTTGCAAACTTTGTAATTCTTCTTTTTCAAGTTTAAAATATCTCTCATTTTTTAACAAATTCATCAGTTCTTTAGTTCTTTTATCTTTAAATTTCGCAAACAAAAGTCTTTCAATATTAGATGAAATAAGTATATCCATAGCTGGAGAAATAGTCTTCTTAAGACTTTTTTCACGCAAATCATAAACGCCCTGATTAAAAAATTCACTCAAAATATTATTCGCATTTGAAACGATTTTGATTTTTGAAATTTTAGCCCCCATTTTTTTAGCATAAAAAGCTCCTAAAGCATTGCCAAAATTTCCACTTGGAACGATAATTTGTACTTCTTCTAAAAACTCATTAAAAAGTTTTAAACTCGCATAATAATGATAAATAATCTGAAATAAAATACGCCCAAAATTTACAGAATTTGCTGCGCAAAGCTCATAATTTAAAGCTTTAATTTCATTTTGAAAATCTTTTGAAAAAAGCAATTCTTTTAAAGTGCGCTGCGCTGCGTCAAAATCCTCATCTATAGCAAAAACTTTCAAATTATCCTTATCTAAAGCTCGCATTTGCAACTCTTGAACTCCACTTGTGCCACCTTTTGGATACATACAAGCTACTTTAACATTTTTTGCATTTTCAAAGCTTTTTAGGGTTGCAGGTCCTGTATCGCCACTTGTAGCACAAATAATTAAAATATTTTTATCCTTTGAAAATTCACTTAAAAGCACGCCAAAAGGCTGTAAAGCCATATCTTTAAAAGCTCTTGTAGGCCCATGCCAAAGCTCGTTAATATAGGTTTTTTCAGCGATTTTTTGCAAAGAAATAGGTGTATTTTTATCATCAAAGCTTTCGTAACTTTTCAAAGCCTTTTTAAAAAGCTCTTCTTCGCCAAAACCAAAACTTTCTATAAGCTTTAAAGCAAAATCTTTATAAGACAAATTGGCATATTTTTCTCCTTCAAAAATAGGCAAATTTAAAGGTGAGTAAAGCCCTCCTTCTGGGGCGTTTGGGTTGATCAAAGCTTCCTTAAAACTTGATACATTATTTACATTTCTACTCTCGACTAATTTCATTGCTCAAACTCCTTGATGTAAGTTTTTATTTTTTCCCTTAATGAATCTTTTAATTCTATATTTAATTCTATAATTTGACATTTAAAACCAAAATCTTTAACTTTAACAAAATCCTTAAAAGTAAGCATTAGTGTATCGCAATTATATTTTTTTAGCAAATTTTCTAATTCTTCTTTTTTAAACTCATAATGATCTTTAAAAAAATAACAAGCCCTTGCTTTGATAAAATGCTCATGCAATCTAAAAGGTTTAGCAATAGCAGTTACCAAAACAGCCTTTGGATTTTCTTTTACAAAAGAATAGCGCACAAAATCCCTGCCTTCTAATGCAATAAAATCAGCCCTTTTTTCATAAAATTTTGGCAAACGATAAGCTCCACTTGGCAAGGTAAAATTAAAATAAGGTTTGATTTTGCTTTCAAGTAAAATATCAAATTTTTTAATATGAAATTTAGAAAAAGCATCATCAAGTACAACGATTTTAGCTCCCAATTCAAAAGCTTTTTCAATACCTTTTACTCTATCTTCGCTCACAATCACACCTTTGATATTTTCTTCAAAAGCATACTCCATAGCTTCATCGCCACTTTGTGTTAAGGTGCATAAAATTTCATTTTGATTTTTAACAACAAACAAACCTTTAGACTTTCTTTTATAGCCCCTAAGTACTATAAAAACGCCATCAAATTCCCTTGCTATAGCTTTACAAAGCGGGGTTTTTCCATTACCTCCAAAACTTAAATTACCAACGCTAATAACAGGCTTTTTAAAAACTATTTTTTTACGAAAAAAAGTATTTAAAATCGCAAAAAAAGCATAAAGCACACTTAAGGGAAAAAGTACAAAAGCAAGGCATTTTTGCCAAAAATTGGGCTTAAAAAAATAATTATCAAGCCAAAGTTCATAATTTTTTTCTTCACTCATTGTTTAAATTTCCAAAATTTCAGGCATTTTTCCCTTAAAAGCATTTTTTTGCATGCGATTTTTTAGCATAGCAATCAAAGAAGGATCAAGCGTTCTTAAAAGTTTTTCATCATTAGTTTCTAAGGCTTTTAAACCTTCATCGATTTTTACATAAGAAAAACCCAAATCCGCCTCATCGCTTTGATTTTCCCAAAGATCCGCACTTGGAGCTTTTTTGATAAAATTTTCATGCAAGTTAAGGTATTTTGCTAAAGCATAAATTTCACTTTTATAAAGCGATCCTATAGGATTAAAAGCACAAGCTAAATCCCCATAAATCGTACCATAACCCAAAAGTAATTCGCTTTTATTAGAAGTGCCTATGACTAAAGAATTTTTCAAAGCAGAATAATCATAAAGCAAACTCATTCTAATACGAGCTGCAAAATTTCCTAACGATACTAGAGTAGTATTTTCACTTTGTTTTATAAAAGCATCTAAAATGCTTTGAATTTCTATGATTTTATATTCAAGATTTAAATCCGCACAAAGCCTTAAAGCATCTTCAAGATTGGCTTTGTTTGAAATTTGAGTTGGCATTAAAAGAGCAAAAACATTCTCTTTTAAAGCTCTTTTACAAAGCGTTGCTACCAAAGCAGAATCAATCCCGCCACTAAGCCCCAAAACCACACCTTGACTTTGAGAATTTTTCACTTTTTCTTGTATAAAATCACACATTTTTTCCGTAATCTTTTGCCAATCCATAAAGCTTGCCTTTTAAAAATTTAATGTATAATTATATTTATTTAAGGCAAATTTTTCATTAAAGAGGTAAAAAATGCAAATTATCAAACAAGCTTGTGGAGCTTATGAAACAAATTGTTATATTTTATTTGGTGAGCATGGAGAAATTATCATTGATCCTGGTTTTGATGCACTAAATTTCATCAAAAAACATGTAAAAAATCCTTTAGCGATTTTAAACACTCACGGACATTATGATCATATTTGGGATAATGCCAAGGTTAAAAAAGAATACAACATCCCCATTTATATTCACAAAAATGATGCTTTTATGCTACATGATGATTTCAATCAAGGCTATGATTCTAGCGATGCGGATTTTTTAGTAGATAATGAAGATATTTTAAATATTTACGGAGTTGATTTTAAATTTCACTTTTTACCAGGACATACACCAGGTTGCACCATGATAGAAATTGTAGGTAAAAATATCATGTTTAGTGGAGATTTTTTATTTTATAGAAGCATAGGAAGATGGGATTTTCCTTATTCAGATGCAAATTTAATGAAACAAAGCTTAGAAAAAGTTATGACTTACAAAGAAGATTTTAAACTTTTGCCAGGACATGGACAAGAGACTACTTTAAAGGAAGAGCAAGTCCATTTACCCTCTTGGCTTAGATACTTTTAAGGTATATTAAAATGGAATTAGATCAAATTTTATTATATGCTTTTATTTTTTTAAATCTTTTTGCCCTTTTTGGTTTATTTTTGGGAAATAAAAAGAAAAATCAATTTAACGATAAAAAATTTTATAAAATCTGCCCATGTAAAAAAATGGCAGAAAATGGATCTTTAAGTACGATTTGTATTTATTCAGCTGTGGGAGGATTTTTTTACAGCGTATTATCTATAGGTTTTGTAGGTTTTGGCAATTGGATTTTAAATTTTATTTTTTTACTTGCATTATTAAGTGTTTTTTTAGGATGGAAATTAAAACTTGATTGAAAAATATTTTTAAGAAAAATCCATTGATTTTTCTTAATTTTTATTTAAAAGTTGCACCACCATCAACGATGAAAGTATGTCCTGTTACCCAACTTGCCTTACTTGAACAAAGAAAAAGACATGCTCCAGCCAAATCTTCAGGCTGTCCCATGCGATTTAAAGGGCTTAAATTTATAGTAGCCTGTTTTACTTCTTCATAATTTGTAAAAGCTCTTAAAGCATCAGTTTCAATAGGCCCACCACTTACGACATTTACACGGATATTTTTTTCTCCAAGTTCAGTAGCCGCATATCTTGCCATAGCTTCTACGGCGGCTTTTGCTGTACCATGACCTGAATAATTTTCTATATACACTAAATTTCCTGTAGATGAGATAGAAATAATACTTCCACCCCCTACTTTTTCCATCCTTTTAGCTGCTTCTTGTGCACCCACAACAAAAGCATTAACTGTGGCTGTAAAGATGTTATTAATTCCTTTTGGTTTTAATTTCATAAATTTAGTATAACCACCTACAACCGCACGTCCTGAAATGATAGCATTTGAGATAAAATAATCCACCCTATCAAAATCCACATCAATTTTTTCAAAAAGTTCTTTATAAGTTTCAGGTTCTAAGATATTAAATTCATAAGCTCTAGCTTTGATTTTATAATTTTTCTCCAAATCTTGCACCATTTCATCAGCAATTTGCGCATTAGAATTATAAGTAAAAGCTATATTTGCACCCACTTTAGCAAATTCATAAACTATAGCTTTGCCTATCCCGCGAGTTCCACCGCTGATTACTAAAGTTTTTCCTTGAAATTCTGTATTCATTAAAATCCTTTGATCTTATATTTTTTCATCACTTCTTCAATTTTAGCAAAATTTTCCTTACTTGGAGGACAAAGAGGAAGTCTAAACTCCAAACTTTCTATCAATCCAGCTATATACATAGCCGTTTTAATAGGAATAGGATTACTTTCGCAAAATAAAATTTTATTGATATTATAAAGCTCATCATTGATTTTTTTAGCTTCTTTATAATTTTCATCTAAAGCAAAATGAGTTAAAGCACTAATCATATCGGGTAATAAATTTGAAGTTACTGAAATCACTCCCTTTCCACCATTTGAAAGTATAGGATAATTGATCGCATCTTCTCCCGAAATAAGCATCATTCTAGGTTCGTGTGCAAGCAAATCCACACACTTATCGATATTTCCACTCGCTTCTTTTACTCCATAAATATTTTCACAATCTCTAAAAAGCTTGATAGTAGTATCTGTTGAAATTTCACAACCTGTTCTTGCTGGAACATTATATAAAAGCACAGGAATATCTACACTTTGCGCAATAGCCTTATAATGCTCGTAAAGTCCTTGTTGTGTAGGTTTATTATAATACGGTGCCACACTTAAAATCCCATCAGCACCATGTTCTTTAGCAAATTTAGCCAAACCCACTGCCTCATGAGTTGCATTACTTCCCGCACCTGCTAAAACCTTAACCTTAGTTCCTTTGCAAGTCTCAACGGCTATCTCTATACAAGTTCTATGTTCTTCATGAGTTAAAGTTGCACTTTCTCCTGTTGTTCCTACTGGAACTACTGCATCGATGCCATTTTCTATTTGTCTTTTAATCAATCTTGCATAACTTTGCTCATCAACTTTTCCATTTTTAAACGGTGTAATAAGGGCCGTCATTGCCCCAATAATAATATTTTTATCCATTTGAATCCTTTCTTAGAATTACCGTAGTTGAATTTTCTTGAATAAAATATTTTTTAGCACAAGAAATCAAATCTTTTAATTCCAAATTTTGTATATCTTTCTCATAATTTAACAAAGGATCGATATCCCCTCTTGCTAGATATGAACCATAAATATTTGCCACTGCACTAGCATTGTTAAGTGAGAAAATAAAATCACTTTTGACATTATTTTTCACTCTTTGCAAATCTTTTTGAGAAATTTTACCCATTTTAAGTTTATCAATGATTTTTAAAAGCTCTTTTTCTACTTTTTCTGCATTAACATTGGGGTTACAATTACAAATAAAAATAAATAAATTTTCATCTATACAATCATTAACATAAGCATAATAATCATTGATTAAATTTAATTTATCAATCAAAATTTCACTCATTAAAGAACTTTTTCCACTTCCTAAAAGCTCGGATAAAGCATTTAAAGCAGGTATATCTTTGTGCTTGAAATTTGGAATTTTATAAGCAAGGGCTAATAGTTCAGTATCTGAGTTTTTATGCAAATATATTCTTTTTGCTCCATCTTGCTTAGGCTCTTTTGTGTGAATTTTAGGTATAGTCTTAGTATTTTTAATCTTTTCAAAATGTTTTTTTGAAAGCTCAAAAACTTCTTTACTTTCTATATCGCCACTTACAAGTAAAATCGCATTTTTAGGTTGATAGTAAATACTGTGAAATTCTTTAATATCTTCAATGCTCCAATTTTCTATATCCTTAAAAAAACCTATAGGAGTCCAATGATAAGGATGATACATAAATGCGTGATTGAAAAGTCTAAAATAAAGATATCCCAAAGGATTATTATCTGTTCTCCATCTACGCTCTTCTAAAACCACTGCTCTTTCAGGCTGAAATTCTTCATCTTTTAAATTTAAATTCGCCATAAGTTCCGCAAAAAGCTCTAAAGCTTTATCTAAATTTTTCTTCGCACATTTAATATAATAATGAGTATAGTCAAAACCTGTGCTTGCATTATCCACACCACCAAAACCCTTAACAATCTCATCAAATTCGCCAGCTTTTAAATTTTTAGTACTTTTAAAATTTAAATGTTCTAACATATGAGCTATGCCACTTTTTCCCATGATCTCATTTCTTGAACCCACCTTATAAAAAATATCAACGCTAATCACATCGCTATTTTTATTTACAGGCAAAGCATAAATTTCAAGCTTGTTTTTTAATTGAATTTTTTCATAAGCAATCATTTTAAATTTACCCCAACAGCTTCGCTAATGTGTAAAAAACCATCTTTTCTCAAAAGCTCTATAAGATTTTGATTGATATTTTTTACCAAAGAAGGACCTTTAAAAATCAAAGCTGTATAAACTTGCACCAAATTAGCCCCATTTTTAATACGCTCATAAGCAATATCAGCACTATCAATCCCTCCACTTGCAATAAGCAAGGTTTTGCCAAAAAGAATTTTAGCTACTTCTTTGAAAAAAATACCACTTTTTTCTGTAATCAGCCTTCCGCTAATACCACCAAAAGTACGATTATTATCTAGCAAGCTATAATCAACACTAGTATTGGCTAATATAAACCCATCTGCACCTTTTTTAATGGCATTTTCACATAAATTTAAAGCATCATCTATTTTCATATCAGGAGCAATTTTTATCAAAATAGGCTTAGAAGTGATTTTTTTGGCTTCTTCAAGCAAGGTATTTAAAAAATCATCATTTTGCAACTCTCTTAAATTTTTAGTATTAGGAGATGAGATATTAACGATAAAATAATCACACAAATCCTTAAAATCTCTAAACAAAGTAAAATAATCCTCCAAGGCTTTGTCATTTGGAGTGATTTTATTTTTCCCTATATTTACCCCTAAAGGCAAAACAAAAGGATAAGTTTTTGCGAGTCTTAAAGCAATCTTTTCAGCACCTTCGTTGTTAAAACCCATAGCATTTTGTATACTTTCTTGTTTTACAAGTCTAAATAGGCGTGGCTTTTCATTGCCTTCTTGAGGTTTTGGAGTAAAAGTTCCCACTTCCAAAAAGCCAAATCCTAAAGCACTCAAAGGTCTTATCATAGTGGCATTTTTATCAAAGCCTCCTGCTAAACCTACAGGATTATTAAAATCAAGTCCAAGTAAATTTTGCCTTAAACTTTCATCATCAACTATATATTTGTGTGCTAAAAAACTTAAAGCTCCTGGAAAACTAGCACTTAAAGCCCTTAAGCTATATTCAACCAAAGCATGTGCATGCTCAGGGTTTAACTTAAAAAGTAAAGGTTTTATCATTTCATAAGCCATTTTTTAATCCTTTTTGAAATTCTAACTAAAATTAACTAAAGCTAGGCTTTGTTTTTTCTTTGCTTTTAAATTTTTGATACAAAGAACAAGTTTGCAAAAGCTCTTCATCTTTACCTATTGCCAATACCTTGCCCTTATCCAATACTACTATTTTATCTGCATTTTCTATAGTGCTTAAACGATGTGCAACCACTAAAATCAATCTGTCTTGTTTTAAGTTTTCTATAGTTTTAACTATTGCTTTTTCACTTTCATTATCCAAAGCTGAAGTTGCTTCATCAAAAATAAGCACATCAGGATTTTTATATAAAGCTCTAGCGATTGCTATTCTTTGTTTTTGCCCTCCACTTAAGTTCTTACCATGTTCTTTCACTTCAGCCCAAATCCCGCCCATTTCTTTAACAAATTCATAGGCATTGGCCAATTTTAAAGCTTGGATGACTTTTTCTTCTTCTAACTCTTCGCTATAAGCAATATTTGCAGCAAAACTATCATTAAAAAGATAAATATTTTGCGTTACAAGTCCTATTTTAGCATGTAAGCTTTCTATGGTAAAAGTGCTAATATCTTCTTGATTGAGTAAAATTTTACCTTTTTGTTTTTCATAAAAATACATCAAAAGATTAATAATAGAAGATTTACCACCCCCACTTGTCCCTACAAGAGCAAGCATTTGCCCTTTAACAAAATCAAAATTTACGCCTTTTAAAACACTTTTATGCGGGTTTTCATAAGCAAATTCAACATTTTCAAAGCTAATTTTTTCAATGTTTTTTAATTCTTTGCTTCCACCTTTAATTTGAGGTTCTAAATCCAATAAATAAAAAGTTCTTTCACTTGCCGCAACAGCACCTTGAAGTTTTCCATATAAAGACGAAAGACGCTTTAAAGGAGTATATATCGCAAAAAGTGCCGAAACAAAACTGATAAAACTTCCCACACTCATAGAACCATTGATAACCTCTCTACCCCCTACAATAATCACCACAGCAACCCCAACAGAGCCCATCATATCCATTAAAGGACTTGTAAGTGCATCAATACGTGCGGATTTTAGGTTTAATTTACACAAAGTATCATTATGCTTAGCAAATTTATCACTTTCTTTTTTTTCATTATCATTAGCTTTGATCAATTCAATATTTGAAAAAATTTCACCCAAATAAGAAAGTAAATCCGAATTTGTTTCTTGTATATTTCTTGCATATTTTTTAAGTTTTTTAGCAAACCATACCAAAGGAAAAATAGCTAAAGGCAAAATCACTAAAGCAAAAAAAGCCAAAGTAGGACTTTGATACAAGACTACTGCAAGCAGTCCTATAGCAGTTAAAAGCTCTCTAAAAAAATCAGGAATAATGTTTGATACTATGCTTTGAAGTGCATTAATATCATTAGTACAACGACTTACAAGCTCTCCGCTTCTATAGCGTTTAAAAAAATCCATATCCAAGCGTAAAATATTTTTTAAAACCCTAGCACGCAATACTCTTAACATATCTGTTCCTATAAAGGAAACATAAAAACTTTGCAAATAAGTTCCAAGATTTTTAAAAAAATACATCAATACTAGCAAAAAAGGCACTGTATAAAGTAAAGCTTCATTTTTTTCAACGAAAATATAATTTAAAATAGGCTCTAAAGCATAAAAACTTCCAGCAGTTCCTCCGCTTGCTAAAATCATACCAAAAATAGCTATAGCAAATTGCTTCCAATATCTTTTATAAAAGGGCTTAAAGCGTATTAAAACCTCTTTTAAATTCATCTCATTATGCATTTATTTTCTCCCAAATTGTTCCATTTGGAGTATCTAAAAGAGTGATTTTTTTATTACTTAGTTGTTCCCTTATTGCATCAGCTGTGTTAAAATCTTTGTTTTTCTTAGCCTCAGTTCGTTCTAAAATTAACTTTTCAATTTCTTCTCGTTCTTCTTTGCCTACACCCCATTGAAAATATAAAGTTGTATCCATAAAACCAAAGCCAAAAATTTTAGCTAGCTCACTTAAAGCTTTTTTGATATTTTGTTTTAAAATTTTATTTTTGCTTTCTTTATCCAACTCTAAATTTGCATTACTTATAAAATCATCCAAAAGAGCTAAGGCTTTAGAAATATTTAAATCATCATTTAAAATCTCTAAAATTTGCTTAGCAATTTCGCTTTTTATTTCAATATCATTTAAAACATCAAAATCAGAAATTTCACCTAAATCCAATCTTTTTTTAAGGCGATAAAATTTATCTAAACGTTTTTTAGCATTTTCTAAATCCGATAAAGAATAATTAAAATGAGATCTATAATGAGAACTCAAAAGATAAAATCTTAGAGCCTCGCCCATAAATTCTTTTAAAGCATCTTTTATGAAAAAACTATTATTTAAACTTTTACTCATTTTTTCACCATCGATTTTTACAAAACCATTGTGAAGCCAAATATTTGCTAATTTTCTCTTACATCCACAACGACATTGCGCAGCCTCATTTTCATGATGAGGAAAAAGCAAATCTATCCCTCCAGCATGTATATCAAGAGTATTTTCAAAAATAGAATCAATCATAGCAACACATTCAGTATGCCAACCCGGACGCCCTTTGCCAAATTCACTTTCGTAAAAATTTTCATCAAATTTCCAAAGCACAAAATCGCTTTCATTTCTTTTTTGCACTTCATTACTTAAACGAGAGATATTTTCTTCTAAATTGCGATTTGATAGGCTTAAATATTTTTCATCTTTACTTGTATCAAAATAAATTCCATCTTCTAGAGTATAAACAAACCCATCCTTGGCAAGCTTTTTAATCAAATCAAGCATAGCTGTTATATAATGCGTTGCACGAGGCTTAAAATCGGGATCTAATACATTTAAAGCCCTCATATTCTCTTCATAACTTTTGATGTAAAATTCCGTAATTTCCTCTAAAGTTTGACCACTTTGAGCCATTTTTTTTAAGATTTTATCATCAATATCTGTGTAATTTCTAGCAAATTTTACCCTATTGCCCTGAGCAAGTAAAACCCTACGCAAAAGATCAAAGCAAACACTACTTCTTGCATGTCCTAAATGTGCATCATCATAAACCGTAGGTCCGCATAAGTAAATACTAATATCTTTTTTATCAAGTTTTATTTTCTCTTTTACTACACTGTCTAACAATCTCATTAAAAAACTCCTTTAAAACTTGTAAAAATTCCTATAAAAAAACTTAAAATATAAGGTTTGATCAAAATAAGTAAGATTGTAAAAACAATCAAAGCAACTATAACCAATAAGCAAATTTTAATAGATATTAAAGCAAAAAATTTCTTAAAACCAAATTCTTTGATATTAGCTCCAAGCAAATAAAAAGCACTAATAGAGCTTGAAAGTGCTACTGCAACAACCTTTAAACTTTCATCTTTAATCAAAAATATAAAAGCCATAGAACATAAAGCACTGATAATTAAAGATTTTACCGCGATCCAAGCTGCTGTTTTTTGTTTAAATTTTGCATAAAGCCACAAAGAAAAAAGCTTTTGCAAACCAAAAGGTAAAAGCCCTATAAGATAAGCAATCAAAACATAAGCCGTAATCACACTATCTTCGTGAGTGAAATTTCCTCTTTCAAATAAAAGCTTTGAAATTTCCAAAGCAAACACAGAACCTACAATACTAGAAACAATAAGCAAAATACTTAAAAGCGCTAATGCTCTTTGCATAAATTTTAAAGCTAAATTTTCTTGATCACTTTTTAAATGTTTTAAAATTTTTGGAAAAGAAACTTGAGTTAAAGCGATAGCAAAAAGTGCAAGGGGGAGTTGGAAGACACGATTTGCATAATAAAGATAAGAAATACTCCCGCTCACTAAAAAACTAGCTATGGTTGTATCAAGCAATGAGCTAAATTGAGTCGCAGAAGAACCTAAAACTCCATGAAAAAAATTGCCATAAAAACCTTGTAATTGCGCCTTGGCTTTTTTAAATTTTATACTTAAAGCCATAGCACGGATTACAGGATTGTTTTTTAAAACAAGCAAATGTAAAATAAGCTGTGCCACCCCACTTAAAACCGTTGCATAAGAAAAATAATAAAGTGTATTTTGCGGTGCATTTTTATCCACAAAAAAGGCAGCTATAACAATACTTAAGTTAAATAATGCCGCAGAAAAAGAGGTAATGAAAAATTTTTGTCTATAATTTAAAATAGCTCCTAAAAAAGTAACTAAAAAAATAAAAAACAAATACCAAAAATTAATCGCTACCAAAGGAGCTGCTAAAGCTATAGTATCTGCGTTAAATCCAAAAGCAAAAAGCTTGGTAAAAAAAGAGGAGAAAAAACTTACCAAAAGACAAAATAAAAAAACTATAAGGCTAAATTGCATCATTACACTAACGCAAAAAGCTCCTTTTTTTTTCGCTTTTACAAAATTAGGCAAAAAACTTTGTCCAAAAGCTCCTTCTGCAAAAATTCTTCTAAAAAAAGCAGGCATTTTTAAAGCCACAAAAAAAATATCACTATAAAGCCCTGCTCCTAAAAAAAGCGCTATTAAAACATCTCTAGCAAGCCCTAAAATTCTTGAAAATAAAATTCCTAAAGCATTGATAATAAAATTTTTAAATACTAAACTCTTCATTAAATTTTTTCATAAATTTCAAAATATAAAGAGAACTATTTTAACTAAAATTGATTAAAAATTGACTATAATTACATTCTTAATTTTTTACAAGGGGAAAGTTTTGGCTTTGGATGAAAAAATTATTGCCTATACAGAAAATCCAGCTCGAGAGCTTTTAAGCGTAGCTTCACGAACAAACCTTAGCTTAAATGAGCTTGATTTTAGTTTATTGGCATTTTCTACACAATATCGTTTTGGAGATTTAGAATGGGAAAAAATCTCTGAAAAAGAATTAACTCTTTTTGATAAAGATGAAATTTTTTTAAAAAATGATCTCCAAATCAAGCAAGAATACAAAATAGAAATTTTCCACGGTATAAACCAAAGCAAAGCATCTCAAGCAGTCAAACTAGTTGCGAATAAAAATTTAACCAAAATAATTGCTCAAATTGATTTTACAAATTTAGACTTTCATGAAAAACTAGCACTAGAACTTTTGCAAAATATTTATAAAAAGATGTTGAAACTTAAATTTTTAATAGGTATCCGCATTTTTGATTTTAAGAAAAATTTAATGTCTTTTTGCAATCAACATAAAAACACCCCTTTAAATAAAACTATACAAATCACCGTTGCACAAGGTATTGATCCTATAGAAAGTCAAGATGAATCCCTGATCTTGACTTATAAAGAAAAAACCAAAAACTACACTATCGATGAAAAACGCTCAGGTATTATTGTTGTTGATGAAAATGAAGTTGTTTTAAAACACGCCAAATTTAAACAAGGTAAAGAAGGAAAAGACTTAAATTTACACACCTTAAAAGTTTTAGCCACAAATGAAAATAAAGTTAAATTTTCTTGTTCTTCGGCTTTTAAACAAGTAGAGCAAGATGGATACACAGAATATATAGCTTTAAAAAAAGGTTATGTAGTACAAGATGGTGAAAAATTTGATATTGCCAATGAACTAGATTTTAATGGGGTAGATTTTAAAAATATAGGGATTATAAGAGCTGGACTAGACAAAAATGTCAAAATCAATATAAAATTTCTTTCAGAAGTAAAAGATGCTGTAAATTCTGGTGTTGGGATAGAATGTGAAGAATTAAATGTAGTCGGAAGCGTAGGAAGCAACACTCAACTTAATGCCACCAAAATGAAAATTGAAGGCACTACACACTCTAAAGCCAAAATTCAAGCCAAACAAGCCTATATAAAAACTCATAGAGGATTTGCGGAAGCCGAAATTTTAAATATAGATTTGCTCGAAGGTGGAACAATCAAAGCCAAAGAAGTGAGAATTAAAAAAAGTTTAGGCGGAAATATACAAGCTGATAAAATCTATATAGAAAATTTAGAAAGTAATAATTCTTGTGTGTTTTTTGAAAACACCACAATAGAACGCATTAACGGGGGTAACAATAAATTTCATGCTAAAATTAAAACTCTTGATAAAAATTATGATGAAGAATTTGCGATTTTAGGAGAGCAAATTTCTAAGTTAAATCATAAAATAAATAAAATAAGACAATACATTTTATCAAGTAAAAATGGAATTTTAAGCGTTGAAAAAAAGATAACAGAACTTAAAAATCAAGGTCAAAATGTTCCTGTACAATACGAAAAAGCCCTAAAAGATTTCTCTTTACAAAATCTTGAATTAAATAAACTACAAAATGAAGAAAAAGAACTTCTTGAACGCAAAAAATCTTTACAATTAGAATTAATCAATTTACAAAAAATGCTTTTTGAAGCAACTTTTATAAATAAAAGTGGCAAATGGACTGATATGAATGAGATCAAATTTTCACTTCTAGAGCCTAAAGAAGATATTTTTTACTCTTCATTTGTTAATGAAAGTGCTAAATTTATAGGCATTAAAAAAGTCATACAAAACAACCAAGAAAGTATAGAAATACATAAAAAATTAGATTATGAAGAAAAGGATATAGCATGGTTGTCGGCATCGAAGGAATAATCACAAAAAAAGAACCTACTTTTATCATTGTTAAATGCGCTAGTGGTTTAAGCTATGGGATATTTATTTCGCTTTTTTGTTCTGCTAAAATTCAAACTCAAGAAAAGCATGAGTTTTTTATTACTCAAATCATCAAAGAAGATTCTAATAAATTTTATGGTTTCTTGGATAAGGACGAGCAAAAAATGTTTGAAATGCTTTTAAAAGTCAATGGAGTGGGTGCAAATACTGCTATGGCAGTATGCTCTAGTCTTGATGTAAATTCTTTTTACAGAGCATTAAGTTTAGGCGATGAAAGTGTGCTTAAAAAAGTACCTGGCATAGGTCCAAAAAGTGCAAAACGCATTATAGTAGAACTTTCTGACACAAAAACCAAACTTGAAAATGTAAGCGATGATAAAAGCGAAGCCTTAGCCGCACTTCTTACTCTAGGCTTTAAACAAGAAAAAATCATAAGTGTTTTAGCAAGTGCTCAAGCAACAAGCACAAGCGAACTCATCAAAGAAGCTCTTAAAAAACTAGGATAAAGGAATAAAATGAAATTTGCAATACTTTTTGGCGGAAATTCTTATGAACATGAGATCAGTATAGTAAGTGCTGTGGTACTTAAAAAAGTTATCAATCAAAATTTAGAATTTATTTTTTGCGATGAAAAAAGAAGGTTTTATCATATCCCAAGTGAAAAAATAAATTCTAAAACTTTTAGCACCAAAGCTTATAAAAAAGAAAAAGAACTCTTCATCAAACAAGGAGGTTTTTTTAGCAAAGGTTTTTTAAAAGAAAATAAACTAGAGTGCGAATGCGTGATCAATCTTATCCATGGTAGAGATGGAGAAGATGGAAAAATTGCAGCTTTATTTGAGTTTTATTCTATTAAATTTATAGGACCTAGGCTTGAAGCTAGTGTATTATCTTTTAACAAAGAACTTACCAAACTTTATGCCAAAAGCGTTGGAGTAAAAACACTTGATTATACCATGCTAAGAAAAAATCAAAACTCTAAAGAAAAGCTTAGTTTTCCTTGCATTATCAAACCTGCAAGACTTGGAAGTAGTATAGGTATTAGCATAGTAAAAGATGAAAAAGATTTAGAATACGCCAAAGATGTAGGTTTTGAATTTGATAATGATCTTGTAGTAGAAGAATTTAAAAACAATATCAAAGAATACAATCTTGCAGGATGCATGATCAATGATGAGTTTGTTTTTTCTATCATAGAAGAGCCAAAGAAAAAAGAATTTTTAGACTTTGAACAAAAATATCTTAGCTTTTCAGGACACAATGAGCTTATAGAAGCAGATTTAAGCGAAGAATTAAAAGAAAAACTCAAAGATAGCTTTAAAAAGATTTACAATCCTTTGTTTAAAGGTGCTTTAATACGCTGCGATTTTTTTATACTGGATAATGAAGTATATTTAAATGAAATCAACCCAAATCCTGGTTCTTTGGCTAATTATCTTTTTAAAGATTTTAATACCACTTTAAACGCTTTAGCTGATCAAATTTCACTTGAAAAAATGATAAAAATCAACTACAACTTCCTTCACTCCATCAACGGACAAAAAGGAAAATTATAAGCTTTTAAGTCAAAATACGCTAAATTATACATAAAATTTAGCGTATTTTAGGAAGAAAAATGCTCTCTTTTAAACAAGATGAAATTTACACTGCCACTGAAGTGGTAAGAAATTTTAGCCCCATTATGGAAAAACTTAAAAAAAGTGAAAGTGGAAAAATAGTTATTTTAAAAAATAACAAATTTGAAGCTGTAATGCTTAGTATGAAAGAATTTGAACGCTTACAAAACGCCATGCAACTTTTAGAAAATATCTACAAAAATCAAAAGGCTTAAAATGGCTCAAACTCAACTTTCTTATAAAAACAAAACTTATCAAATTTCTTATGAAATTTTAGGTGATCTTTCCTTACCGCAAATACTTATCTTACACGGCTGGGGAGCTAATAAAGAACTTATGAAGCAAAGTTTTTGTCCTTTTTTAAAAGATTTTTGTCAAATTTATATGGATTTAGCAGGTTTTGGAAATTCAAGTGTGGAAGAAATTTTAAACACTCAAGATTATGCCAATATCACAGAACTTTTTTTAAAACAAAAAAAACTCAATATCTGTTTTTTCATGGGGCATTCTTTTGGTGGAAAAGTAAGCACCCTGCTCGCAAAAGAAAAAGACATCCTAATCTTACTTTCAAGTGCGGGAATTTTGGCTAAAAAATCCCTAAAAGTGCGTTTTAAAATCCGTATTTTTAAAATTTTAAAACTCTTTGGTTTGGGGAAATTTTATCGCTATTTTGCTAGTAAAGATGGAGCAAATCTTAGTCCTATGATGTATGAAACCTTTAAAAAGGTTGTTGATGAGGATTTTAGTGAAATTTTTGCCAAGCAAAAGGCTAAAAGTTTGATTTTTTGGGGAAAAAGCGATGAAGCTACGCCTTTATATTGTGGCGAGAAAATGCATCAATTTTTAAAAAATAGCACTTTTTATCCTTTAGAGGGGGATCATTTTTTCTTTTTAAAACATTCTGCTTTCATAGCTCAAAAAATTAAGGAAATTTAAATGCTTATCAATACTCTTTATTTTATCAATTCTTTATTTTTTAATTTTTGTATAGCTTTTTATCTTATGAGTGCTTTACAATGGTATTCTTATAAATTTAAGCGCGTGTTTTTTCATTATCATAAACCTTTGTGGCATTTGTATTTTTTATTTATTCCTTATTTTTTATTCTTAGCTTTTCCTTTATACTCTTTGGCATATTTTGCATTGATCCATACTTCGATTTTGTACTTTTGGAACAAAGGTATAGATAAAAAGCTTGTTTTTACAAGCAAGGTCAAATGGTTTTTTGTTTTTGTTTTTGTTTATAATGCTATTTTTGCTATCCTTGCTTTGCGTTTTTCTTTTCTTTTTAATCTTTTTAGTCTTCCTTTTGCTTTATTGAGTCTTAAAATTTATGAGTTTTTTACAAATTTATATTATAAAAAACAAGCCAAAGCCAAACTAAGAGCCAATGAAAATTTAAAAATCATACTCATTACCGCAAGTTTTGGAAAAACAAGTATTAAAAATTTTCTATACGAACTTTTAAAAGATAACTTTAAAAGCTACAAAACACCACGCTCTGTCAATACCTTGCTAGGTATAATTGCTGATATCAATACCAATTTAAGCCAAGATACTCAAATTTACATAGCTGAAGCAGGTGCTAGACTTAAAGGCGATATTGATGAAATCACTCGTTTTTTACAACCTCACATCAGCATAGTAGGAGAGATAGGCAATGCACATTTAGAGTATTTTAAAAGTGTTGAAAATATCCGCTCAACCAAACTTGAAGCCTTAAATTCCAAAAGATTAGAAAAGGCTTTTTTACACTCTAGCACCCAAAAAGAAGAAGATAAACTCATCAGCCTTTATGATGATAAATTAAATCTTATTCATTCAAGTCTTGAAGGTTTAGAATTTAAAGTCGATATAGAAAATAAATCCTATGATTTTAAAAGTCAAATTTTAGGGGATTTTAACGCGCAAAATCTTTGTGTTTGTATACTTTGTGCTCATTATCTTGGTATAAAACTAGAAAAAATTCAAAAGCAAGTTTTAAATATAAACTCCGTAGAACATCGCTTGCAAGTGCTTTCAAGAGAGCCTAAATTTATCATAGATGATGGTTTTAATGGAAATTTTAAAGGTATGAGCACAAGCTATGAACTTTGTAAAAGCTATAAAGGACGCAAAGTTTTAGTAAGTCCTGGTATAGTAGAAGTAAGCGAAGAAGAAAATATAAAACTTGCTAAAATCATCAATGAGTGTTTTGATCTTGCTATCATTAGCGCACAAATCAATGCTGAAATTTTCAAAAAAGAGTTAAAAATAAAAACCATTATACTTAAAGAAAAAAGCCAGCTAGTTCAAACTCTAGCTAAAGAAACAAAAAACGGAGATTTAATACTCTTTTCAAACGATGCGCCTAGTTTTATGTGATTCGTATAAGTATTTGCAAATGTCATCATTTTCAATTTGACTTCGTGCAAATACTTCCTAAACCCTAGTTTGTCCTATAAGATTATTAAGTCTATCCATTATAGAATTAACATAAGAATTGATACTTTCACTACTTGCTTTCCAGCCGTTAGCCTTTGCTTGATTAAACTGATTATCAAACCAAGCTCCACCATTGCCTATGTATATATTTTGCCATTTAGCTCCTGTTTCCATTGCGTATATACTCGCATCAAGCCAGCCATCTTGTGCATAGCCTTTTAATAAACTTGCAAAATCAACCTTGCCCGTCATAATGTCGTCTAAGGAAACACTAAAAGAAGGATTTGCTTTCATTTCTAGCTCAAGTTTTGCTTCACGAACTTTTGCTTCAGGACTCAAAACAACTTGATTTGGAGATGGAAAAGGTGGATAGGATTTTAAAAAGCTCATAAATAAAGCTTCCTTAGAATAACTTCCATCTTCATTTTGTGGATAAACTGACATATCAGGATTAAATTCACCTTCATTTGAAGGTCCTTGCTCCATACTTTGTGGAGAAAAGTCAAGTTTCATAAGGTTCATACCCAAATTCATAGTAGAATACTTAATCGCTTGTGCTTCGTGAAATTGTTCCGCATTAAATATATTTTTTACAATTTTTTCTTTGTTTTCATTACGACCATAATTTAGTCCTTTTGGTAATTGCTCTAAATCAGCTTCGCTAAAACTTGTTTTATTATTTGGAAATGCACTGATTACTTGATTAAAACTATTATAATGGGATTTAACAATAGAAGCCATATCAAAACTATCATAATAGTTTCCACTGGTTTCACTAGCCATACCATTTTGATTAAATCTTTCTATCTCATCCAAAGTAGATTTATGTATCTTAAAATCTTCAGGTAATCCTGCAGCTTTGTTAAAATCACTTCCCATATAGCCATCTTTATCT
>NZ_MJXM01000059.1:0-23262 GCF_001762775.1 Campylobacter sp. BCW_6464
CACCCCAAAACGGAACAGATCTTGCTTATATTATTTTAATATATTTAGATTGAAGGCAGAAAAATCTAAATCAAGGAATTAATATGAGTATCTTTAGCATCAATGATAACTCAAACTATAATTCTATACTTTCACAAGCAAAAGCTAATAAAGAAAGTAAAGAAAATTCTAAAATAAGTTTTGCTAATGCTTTTTTAAAACAAAATGCTAGTAAGTTAAATGAAATTCAAAATGCAAATTCACAAACTCTAGCAAGAAGTGAAGTATTAAATTCTACTAATACAACAAATACTAGCAATAACACTAATTTTAGTATAAGTAGTAAAACAAGTTCTCCTAATTATGATATATCAAGTGAATTTAAAAACTCTATTTATACTCTAAAATATAAACAAGCAGATATAAGTAATACTTCTACCAATACAGCCTATGGTTATAGTGTAGATAAAGATGGTTATATGGGAAGTGATTTTAACAAAGCCGCAGGATTACCTGAAGATTTTAAGATACATAAATCTACTTTGGATGAGATAGAGAGGAAGGCTGAAAATAACTCTTATACTTCAGATATAAAAAAATATTTAGGTATAGATAAATATTATACAAACATAGATATGGCTGAAACCATAAAACAATACTATAACCAATTTAATCAAATTGTTAATCATGCTTTTAATGATACCAATAAAACAAGTTTCACTGAAGCAGATATAAATTCTATGCCTAAGGGAATTAGTGAATTATCATCTGATAAAACTATAGGTATTATGCCGAAAAATTATGATAAGCTAACAATAACAAACTATTATAATACACAAGAGCAATATAATGAAGCAGAACAATTAGGAATGTTTGGACATATTAATATAGGCTTACAACCATTAAATTTCACTCCGCAAAGTATGCAAACTCAAAATTTAGATAAAGACACTGCAATAGATACTTTCAATCCTGATATGTCAGTTTATCCAAAAAATGAAGATGGAAGCTACTCTAAAGAAGCTTTGTTTATGAGTTTTTTAAAATCAACGGGTGTATCGCCAAGAGAAGGTAGTGCAACATTAAATCCTATAGCTAAGTCTTACGCTGAAGCTATGGCTAAAGAAAGCTTTGATGGATCATTAGCTTCCTTAGATGACATTATGACAGGCAAGGTAGATTTTGCAAGTTTATTAAAAGGCTATGCACAAGATGGTTGGCTTGACGCAGATATTTATGCAATGGAAAAAGGAGTTGCTTGGCAAAATACAAGTATAGGCTATGGTGGAGCTTGGTTTGATAATCAGTTTAATCAAGCAAAAGCTAATGGCTGGAAAGCAAGTAGTGAAAGTATAAATTCTTATGTTGGATCTATAATGGATAGATTAAATAATCTTATAGGACAAACTAGGGTTTAGAAAAAATTTTCGATTTTTTCTTGCATTATCTTAGCATCATTGATACGATTGACTTCATCTCTAAAGGCTGAAGCGTCTTTATGCCCTTTAGAATACTCGTGTAAATGCTTGCGAAATATACTTACACCTTGATCTTTGTAGTGTTTTATCATTTCATCAAAATGAGTGAGTATGATTTCTTTTTTGAGTTTTTCATCTACACTTTTACCGCTTTTGATTTCATAAAATATCCAAGGATTTCCTACGCTTGCACGCCCTATCATGAGTCCATCACATTTTGTGATTTTATAAACTTCTTTAGCGTTTTGTGCGTTAATATCGCCATTTGCAATCACAGGAATTTTCACGCTCGCTTTAGCATTGGCAATGGATTCATAATCGGCTTTTCCGCTATAAAGCTGTTTTCTTGTGCGTCCATGAATACTTACAAAATCCACCCCCAAGCTTTCACAAATTTTAGCCATTTTTTCAGGATATTTTTCATTAAATCCTAGTCGAAATTTTACACTTGTAAGGTTTTTTTTATTGTTTTCTTTAATTACTCCTACAAGATTTTTAAAAAGCTCTAAATTTTCTAGCAAAGCACTGCCAGCACATTGTTTAACAACTTTATTTACAGGGCAACCGCAATTAAAATCAATCCCATCTACAAAATCCATTTCATTTAGCATTTGCACTGCTTTTTTTAGCACTTCTTTATCTCCACCTGCAATTTGGACTATATAAGGATTTTCTAATTCAGCTCTTTCTAGCATATGTAGAGTTTTAGAACTTTCATAAACTAAAGCATTAGAACTTATCATTTCGCTTATGGTAATATCAGCACCAAATTTTTTTACTACATTACGAAAAGGCAGATCTGAAAAACCTGCCATAGGAGCTAAAAATAAAGGTTTTTTGCTAAAATCTATCATTGTATGAGTTGGTTTAGATTGATTTTGATATTTTTTTCACGCAAGGCTAAAAAGGCCTTAAAATCATTAAATTTCTTATCATCATTGCGAATTTGCTCTCTTAACTCATCTAAAAGTCCAAATTCAGCTAAAAGATATAAATGTGCTCTTAAAGCTTCGCTTTTTTCATTTTTAATTTTGTTAAAAATTCCTAAAATAGCATCAGGATTTAAAAGTTTAGTACTTAGTTTTGCTGCGTTAAGATAGTCTTTTTCGCTTAGTATATTGTGTGAAAGTAAAACTTCGTATTCTGCTGCACTAAGTTCTAAATTTCCTTCTTTAAAACGCTTGATAAGTGTGAGAACTTCAGAAGGCTTTTTAGGGATTTTTACATTTTTAATTTGTTCATAACTAGCTTTTTCTATAAGAGTATTAAAAGCAATTTCTTCAAATTCATCTTTGATTTCATTAAGGTTTTTAAGTTTGCTATAGGCATAATTTGCATCGTTTTTGAGATGATTTTTTTCATTTTGCAAATATAAAACATTGTTATTTTCGAGTTTAAATTTACTAAGGTTAAAAAATTCGTTTTTATTTAAACCATCAATAAGATCTAAAATTTCATTGATTTTATTTGAGTGTGGAATTTTTTCATGTGTTTTTAGGGTTTTAAAAAGTTGTGCCACAGCTCTAAATTCTTTTGTTTGAAAAGTGGTTTTAAGATCTTTTTCAAGGAGCAAATCTTGAGTATAAGCTTCAAATTTAGCTGTATCTTTAAAAAAATGCTTAAATTTTAAATAACGCAAAAATCCATAAAATGCTATGTGCAAAACGGCTAAAATCATATAAACAAATAAAGGAATAACAAGCCATATCATAATAGGTAGTTCAAAGGTATAAGTACTGATATTTAGAGTATAGCTTCCTAGTTCTAGATGCCAAGCAAAGGCAAAAATAAGTGCTATATAAATAAAACTTGCAAGTAAAAAGAGTTTAATTTTCATGTTTTTTTCCTTGTTCTGCAATTTGACGGCAAGTGATACAATATCTTGCGTGAGGTTTGACTTTTAGTCTTTGAGAGTCGATTTCATCATCACAAGATTCGCAAATTCCATAAGTGCCGTTTTTGATTTTATCTAAAGAATTTTCGATTTCTATAAGTTCTTCTTTGAGATTGGTGCTGATAGTAAAGTCAATTTGAGAGCCTGTTTCTATGACAGAAAAATCTACACTATCGCTTGGGACGCTATTGTGAAGAGCTTCGATTTCATTTGAATTGCTTTGCAAATTTTCTAAGATGGTTTTTTTTCTTTCTTCTAAAATATTTTTGAAATTTTGTATTTCATTTTTTTTCATTTTAAAACTTTCTATTTGTGATAAGGGTGATTGTTGTTGATGCAAAATGCACGATAAATTTGTTCTAAAAGTAAGGTTTTAACAAATTGATGTGCTAAAGTAAGTTTGCTTAATGATAGTCTAAAATCCAAACTTTGATTAAATTCTTCTCTTAAACCATAAGCACCGCCTATAAAAAAACTTAATTCATTTTTATCTTGGATGAGTTTTGCAAATTCTATACTTGTAAGTTCTTTCCCTTTTTCATCAAGAGCGATACAATAGCCTTTTTTATAAGGCATAAAAGCTTCTTCATAGCTTTTTTTTGCTTCTATGGCATTTAAATTTTGAGCTAAGGCTATTTTTTTATTAAAAACATTTATTTCTTTTAAAGTGGCGTATTTAGAAATAAGTTTAGAGTATTTCTCACTCCAAGTTTTAAATTCATCACTTTTTTGAATACAAAAGATATTAACTTGCAAATTATTTTCCACTAAAAAATTTTAGTACATCGCTAAGATATTGTTTTTGTTCTCCTCTTTCAACTATGGCATCTATAAGTCCATGTTCTAACAAGAACTCTGCTTTTTGAAAACCTTCAGGTAAATCTGTTCCTATAGTTTGTTTAATAACTCTTACACCAGCAAAACCTACTAAAGCTTCAGGTTCAGCGATGATTAAATCTCCAAGCCAAGCAAAAGAAGCACTTACTCCGCCCATAGTAGGATCAGTTAAAATGCTAATATAAGGAAGTTTTTCTTTGCTAAGAAGTTTAAGTGCGGCGCTAGTTTTACTCATTTGCATCAAAGAATAAGTACTTTCTTGCATTCTAGCTCCACCGCTTGCACTTACGATGACAAGAGGAGTTTTGCTTGTGATGGCTCTTTGTACAGCTCTAACGATTTTTTCTCCTTCAACAGAACCTAAAGATCCACCCATAAAAGAAAAATCAAATACAACAAGTTGGGTTTTTAAACCATTGATTTCACATTCTCCACTAATAACAGAACTTTTTCTACCTGTTTTACTTTCACCTTCGCTAAGGCGTTTTTTATAGGATTTGCTATCAACAAATTTTAAAGGATCTATAGCCTCTAAATTTGCATCATACTCAATAAAACTGCCTTCATCGCTTAAAAGTTTAATACGTTCATCAGCTGAAATTCTCATGTGATAATTACATTTAGGGCAAACATTAAAACAAGATTCTATTTCTTTATAATACATCAAAGCATGACAACTTTGGCATTTTATCCAGTGATTTGGAGCTTCTTTAACGCTAGGTTGTTGTCTTCTTATTTTTGAAAAAATATCTGCAAAATTCATATATTCACCTAATTATTTTTTAAAAATTCTAAGATTATATCAAAAATTTTCTTGTCTTGGCTTAGGAGAAGGAAATTTTCATTTTTTTCTATATATAAATTTTGATGAATTGTTAAAGCAGCTACTGTATCAAAAATTCGTGTTTTTCCAAGAATTAATACAAAACTAAAATACGAAGCATAAGCGAGACTTAAGGCTGTTGCGCCCAAAGAGCGAAATTTTAATTGATTTTTTGTTAAAAAATCGAGAAGTTCTGGATAAAGTGAAATTTTTTCAACTATACCTATTTTAGAAAATAGATTAGGTGTTAAGGGTGAGTATTTTGGATCGGAAAGATTAGATTTAAAAGCTTGATTGTTATTAAAAGCAAAAATTTCTTGACTGACAAGATTGCAAACAAAAGCGCTTTTTGCCTGATCTTTTTCTATGAGAGCTATAGAAGTTCCATAAAATGGTATTTTAGAAACAAAATTTGAACTTCCATCCAAAGGATCAAGAATCATTTGTTTTGGGTTATCTTTCCCGATCAAGCCACTTTCTTCAGAAAAAATTTGCCCAAAACAACTAAGATATTTTATGAAAATTTGTTCACATTTTAAGTCAAGCTCATAGCCTTGATTTTCATCATAGCCTAATTTAGAGCAAAGTTTAAGATCATTTTGTGGGATATTGTTTAGATACTTGCGTATTTGTAAATTTGCATTCAAGCAAGCATCTAAAAATTCTTTCATTAAAAGCGTGTTCCAAGATTAAATTCAAAACTGTTAGTATCATCACCTTTTTTATCATTAAGAGGTTTGGCAAATACAAGTTGTAAAGGTCCAATTGGTGTAATCCATTCAATGCCTATACCTGTACTCATTCTTTTTATTTCATCTAAATTTTTGCGTCCTATCATACCATAATCAAAAAACACGCTACCACGAAGTTTAATTCTATCAATCAAAGGAAAACTAAGTTCTACGGAATTGGCAAAAGCTATGGTTCCTCCCACTTCATCTCCCCATTGGTTTTTAGGACTTACCGTTCTGCTTTCAAAACCGCGTATCGATCTAATACCACCTAAATAAATTCTTTGGTTAATTGGTAAATAACCTTCATTCCATACTTTATAAAAGCTTGCTTTGTAGCGATAAATAAGATCATATCCTATATAGTCTTGCAAACCTTGATAAAAGTTAAATTTAGAGCTTGATGAAATAAATTCTTGATCTCCGCCAAGTCCAGCGTATTCTAAACTAGTTGAAGCAATGATACCTGATCGTGGCAGATAATAATCATCTGTATTGTTAAAGGTGATTGCTGGAGTTATAGAGCTTTTAATACTTTTGCCAAGTTCATATCCTGTTCTTAAAAGAGTTGGACTTAAGTGATAAATATCGCTTTGTTCAAGATTATAAGTTAAGCTTACATTATAGTATCTTGCAAATTGGCGTCCAACTGTTATATCAAAGCCGTAATTTTTTTCTGAATAATTATCCCATTCATAGTCATTTGAATAAAGTGTTCCACCTAGGCTATATTGACTATCAAGAACGCGTGGATTTATGAGACTAATCCTTCCTGATAAGGTATCATCGCTTTTATCTACGCTTACAGAGCTTTTTATCCCTGAACCAAAAATATTTGTATCTGATAAAGAAGCATTAAGTAAAATACCATCGCTTGATCCATAGCCAATGCCTCCAGAAATAGCTCCTGTAGAAGCTTCTTTAACATCAACAATCAAATCAATATGTGTATCGTCAACTTTTTCTTCTTTGATATTCACATCGTCAAAATAAGAAGTTCTTTTTAAAGCATTTTTTGACTCGCTTAAGTCTGTTCTATTGTATAAATTACCTTCTGTTATATATAATTCTCGGCGTATGACGCGATCTACAGTGCGTGAATTTCCTGAAATAATAACATTTCTTATATAAACTTTATCATGAGGGATTACTTTAAATACAACAGTAGCTTCTTGAGTTTGATCATTTTTTTGAATATCAGGATAGACTTCTACAAATGCATAACCTAAATCAGCACTTTGTGTTTCTATGGTTTTAACATCTTTTCTAATGTCTTCAATATTGATAGTTTTGCCAGCGCTTGATCTTAAATCTTTTACGGTTTGTGTATTTTGTTTATCATCAAATAAAGGATTTTCTATGTTTATACTTTTAATTTTATAAGGCTTTCCTTCTTTGATAAAATAAGTCAAATTTGCTTGATAAGTATCTGTGTAGGTTTTAAGATAAGGAGGAGATACTTGAACATCTAAATATCCTTTTTTCATGTACTCATCAGCAATTCTTGAACTATCATTGCTAAGCTCAAAAACTTTTAATTTTCCATCATTGCGTCCCCACATCCAACCCATAAATTCTTTTTCTTTATTGACAATTGAAGGTTCTATATCAGAATATGAAAATTTCTTGGCTCCACTTAAATGAACATTATCAATAATGATATTTTCACCACGATTTACTATAAATTCAAGCTCTAACCCATCGGTATTTTCTAAAGTCTTTTTTTTGTATTCTATAATAGTATCAAAATAACTTTTTGCTTCATAATAAGCTTTAATGCGTTCAATAGCTTCTTTTATACTTCCTTCATCAAGTAGCGTACCTCTTTTAATCCCTAAAATACTTTCAACTTGTTTTCTATCATTTGAAGCTATACCTGTTATACTAACCTTTGCTATAGTTGGTTTTTCAGTAACTATAATTTCCAAAATTCCATTGTTGTTTTCAACTGAAATATTTTCGAAATAATTTTGTTTATAAAGATTAAGAATAGCAGTGTTGATTTTTGCAGGATCTATTTCTTCTCCTATTTTAAGCCCTGTAATATTTATGGCACTTGTATTTGATAAGTGGTTTAATCCGATAAATTTAATATCCTTAATGGTTGCTGCATTGGCTATAGCAACTAAAGCACAAATACTAATAAGATGTTTTTTCATTGATTTTTTACCTAAAGCTTTATTAAAAGCTGTATAATAGCAAAAAAAATTTAACAAAAAAACTAAGGTAGAAAGTATGAAAATAGCAATTATAGGGCTTGGGCTTATGGGTGGATCTTTAGGGCTTTGTTTGAAAGAAAATAAGCTTATTTCTTGTGTTTATGGTATGGATTTAAGTAAAGAAAATGAAAAAGATGCCCTGCGATTAGGTCTTATTCATGAGCTTATAGAATTTAAAGATTTAGCTTTATGTGATATGATTTTTGTCGCAACTCCTGTTAATGCTATTATAGAAATTTTGCAAAAGTTAGTTGATTTGCCTTCTAATGTAACAATTATAGAGCTTGGAAGTACAAAAAGAAAAATTATAGAAAGTTTGCCTAAGAATTTAATCAAACAAACTCTTTTTGCTCATCCTATGATAGGAACTGAAAATTCAGGTCCAAAAGCGGCTTTTAAAGAGCTTTATAAAGATGCAGTTTGTGTTCTTTGTGATAGTGAAATAGCTGATGACTTGCATCAAAAAAGAGCAGTAGAAATTTTTTCTCATTTAGGGATGAAAATTGTTTTTATGGATAGTAAAGCCCATGATCATCATGCTGCTATTATTTCTCATTTGCCTCATGTTATAAGTTTTTCTTTGGCAAATTTTGTAATGAAAGAAGAGGATAAAAGAAATATTGTTCATTTAGCTGGAGGATCTTTTAAAGGTATGAGCAGAATTGCCAAATCATCGCCACAAATGTGGGAAAGTATTTTTTTACAAAATAAAGATAACTTATTAAGTTCTATTGATTTTTTTCAACAAGAATTAGAGAGATGTAAACAAATGATACAATTAGACAAAAATGATGAATTAAGAGAATGGATGAAACAGGCTAATACTCTAAGAGAAATTTTATAAATTTGCTAGATATTTACTGAAAATATAATAGAATTTATACTAAAAACAACAAAAACATTGAAAATTTTTAAGGAAGGTTATGGCAAAAAGAAAAGGCAAAACTTATTTATCTGTTTTAATTTTAGTTTTAATAGCAATTTTGATTTTTTTTATTTCAAGATTAAGTATTTTTGAAAAAAATCCTCCTCAAATTTTAATGCCAGATGTTGTATATACTGATCTTAAAAAACCTATTTTAGTGCATGTTAAAGATGATGAAAGTTCTATCAAAAATGTACAAATTATATTGCATAAAGACGACAATACTAGTGCAATGGTTATAGCAGATGAAAAGATTTCTAATTTAAAAGATATTACCTTACAAGTTGCTTTGCCAAAATTTGGTTACAAAGAAAATGTAAAATCTTTTGTTTTGGAGGTGATAGCTAAAGATTCTAGTTTTTGGAATTTTTTTAGTGGCAATGAAGCAAGAAAACAAATTGCGGTATTAGTA
Source organism: Campylobacter sp. BCW_6464 (assembly GCF_001762775.1). NCBI lineage: Bacteria > Pseudomonadati > Campylobacterota > Epsilonproteobacteria > Campylobacterales > Campylobacteraceae > Campylobacter > Campylobacter sp. BCW_6464. The sequence continues at coordinate 9,299 of NZ_MJXM01000059.1, forward strand.
GATAATACGGCTCCAAAAATCAATATCATAAGCAATTCTTACCAAATCGATCAAGGCGGTGCTGGGGCAGTTGTTTTTAAGGCTGATGATGCTAATTTAGATAAGGTGTATATAGAAACAAATAAAGGTAAAATCTTTAAAGTTACACCTTATGTAAAAGAAGGATATTATGCGGCTTTGATTGCTTGGGATGCAAGAGATGAGGAATTTCGTGCATTTGTTATCGCTACGGATAAAGCGGGAAATATTTCAAAAGAACGTATAAGGTATTATTTTGTTAATCGTAAATATCGTGTTTCAAATATCAATCTAACGGATAAATTTTTAGATGGAAAGATTGAGAATTTAGCAAATCAATACGCTCCAAAAGATAATAATCTCAATCGTTATGAAAAATTTAAGTTTGTCAATGAAACTTTAAGAAATAGCAATGAAGAACTTATCCATGAAATCACTTCAAAAGTACCTGAGGAAAAAATTGATAATTTTGATTTGAATTTATTTTTACCTCTTAAAAATGGTATGAAAGTAGCGGATTTTGCTGATCATAGGTATTATTCTTATAATGGGCAATTTGTGAGTGATTCTTATCATATGGGGCTTGATCTAGCAAGCGTAGCACAAGCTCCTATCATAAGCAATAACACAGGCAAGGTTGTTTTTGCTGCTGAAAATGGAATTTATGGTTTAAATTTAATTGTTTATCATGGTTTTGGAGTATATAGTCTTTATGGGCACTGTTCTTCTAAAAATGTTGATTTAGATGAAATGATTAATAAACAAAGCATTATAGGTAAAACAGGAACAAGTGGTTTAGCCTTAGGTGATCATTTGCATTTTGGAGTTTTGGTTCAAGGAGTTGAAACGCGTCCTGAACAATGGCAAGATAAAAAATGGATAGAAAATAATATTTACAATGTTTTAAATGATGGTAAAAAGATAATTTTAGGAAAAAATTAATGAAACAATTAACTTTAGCAAAAACTGTCAAAGGCGTAGGTATAGGACTTCATAAGGGTGAACCTATAGAAATTATTTTAGAGCCTTTAGAAGCAAATAGTGGTATAGTATTTTTTAGAAGTGATCTTAATGCAAGCTATAAGGCAAGTCCTGAAAATGTGATCAATACTCAAATGGCAACTGTTTTAGGAGATGAAAGGGGGTTTATTTCTACAATAGAGCATTTAATGAGTGCGATTAATGCTTATGGAATCGATAATGTACGCATAGTTTTAAATGCAAATGAAGCTCCTGTTATGGATGGATCAAGTATTAGTTTTTGTATGATGCTTGATGAAGCAGGGGTAAAAGAACTTGATGCGCCTAAAAAAATTATGGTAATTAAAAAGCCTATAGAAGTAAGAGATGGTAATAAATTTGTGCGTTTAACTCCTACTAAAGAACCCCGTATTAACTATACGATTAAATTTGACAATGCTGTTATAGGTGAACAAAGTTACAATTTTGAATTCAGCAAAAAAAATTATATAGAAAACATAGCAAGAGCTAGAACTTTTGGTTTTTTAAAAGATGTTCAAGCCCTTAGGAGTATGAATTTAGCACTAGGTGGAAGTTTAGAAAATACTATAGTGGTAGATGAAAATCGTATTTTAAATCCTGAGGGTTTGCGTTTCAAAGATGAGTTTGTAAGACATAAAATTTTAGATGCAATTGGAGATTTAACCTTACTTGGATATCGTGTTTTTGGAGATTATACTTCATATGCTGGGAGTCATCATTTAAATCATTTGCTTACTAAAGAAGTTTTAAAAGATAAAGATGCTTATGAAATTGTAAGCCTTGAAAAAACAACCCAAAAAGCTTATGAAAAGGTATTTGCATAAAAACCTCTCTTTTGCTTAATGCTTTATCTAAGCCTTTAATGATCGGAATTTATCAAGATGATAAACTTATAAAAACTTATAAAAGTGAAGAAAAAGCAAGCGAATTTTTACCAAAAATTTTAGATGAATTGCTTAAAGAATATGATTTTACAAGTTTAATTTATGCTAATGGTCCAGGTTCTTATATGGGGATTAAAATTTCTTATGTAAGTTTGAGTACTTTAAGTATAGTGAAAAATATTCCTTTATTTGCGGTGAGTGCTTTTGAATTAAATGGCTATAAACCCATAAGTGCAAATAAAAACTTTTGTTTTGTATATAAGGAGGGTGAAATTTGTTTAGAGCAAAATATCCCAGCAGAGTTTTTTTTACCAAAAAATTTACAAGAGCTTAAACTAAATAATGATAATCTTCCCTTTTATTTTTTAGATGCAATTTAGGATGAAATTTGAAAATTTTAGTTCCCGCTACGAGTGCGAATTTAGGGCCAGGTTTTGATTGTTTAGGACTTAGTTTAAAGCTTTTTAATGAAACTCAAATCCAAAAATCAGGTGTTTTTAGCATTAGTATTGGAGGTGAGGGCAGTGATAATATTTTTCTTAAAAAAAACAATATATTTGTAAATATTTTTTATGAAATTTATGAAAAACTAAGCGGAAAAAAAGATAATTTTCGTTTTATTTTTCAAAATAACATTCCTCTTTCAAGAGGGTTAGGAAGCTCTTCAGCTGTGATTGTTGGAGCTATTGCCAGTGCTTATTATATGAGTGGATTTAAGGTAGAAAAAGAACGTATTTTAGATGAAGCTTTAATTTATGAAAACCATCCAGATAATATCGCTCCAGCTACTCTTGGTGGTTTTGTGTGTTCTTTGGTTGAAAAAAATAAAGTTTATAGTATCAAAAAAGAGATTGATAAAGATTTAGCTGCTGTGGTTGTGATCCCAAATTTGGCAATGAGCACGGAACAATCACGCCAAACTTTGGCTAAAAATTTAAGTTTTAATGATGCGGTTTTCAACCTTTCTCATGCTTCATTTTTAACCGCTTGTTTTTTGGAGAAAAAATATGAATTTTTAAAATTTGCAAGTCAAGATAAGCTTCATGAAATCAATCGTATGAAAAACTTACCTGAGCTTTTTGAAGTACAAAAATTTGCTTTGGAAAATAAAGCTTTAATGAGCACACTTTCAGGTTCGGGATCGAGCTTTTTTTCTTTAGCTTTCAAAGATGATGCTTTAGCTTTGGCAAAGAAAATGCAAACAAAATTTAAAGATTTTCGTGTGCAATATTTAGAATTTGATGATAATGGCTTTGAAATTTGCTAAAAAATATAAAAAAAAGATATAATTTTGAAAAAACATATACCAATTAGAATGTGCATAGTGTGTAAAAACCGCTTTGAGCAAAATATGTTATTTAGATTTAAAGTTGTTTTAGGAGATATTGTGCCTAAAGCAGAACATGGAAGAAGCGGATATTTATGTCAAAATTGTATTGAGAAAGAAGATAAAATCTTACAAAAAGCATTTTCTAAAATATGTAAAAATTTAAATACTAAAATTACTCAGCAAGGACTTAAGGAGATATTTTTAAATGGCAAAGATTAGAATTCATGAAATCGCAAAAGAATTAGGTTATGATAGTAAGGAAATTATTGAAAAGGCAAATGAATTAGGACTTGGAATTAAAACAGCATCAAATGCTGTAGAACCTGAGATTGCGGCAGCTATTTATGAGTATATACAAACAAGAGAAATTCCAGAAGCTTTTAAGAAAAATATCAAAACTCCTACGGCAAAAAAGCCTAAAAAAGAAAATATAAAAGAACAAGAAAAGCTAAATGAATCTGAAAAAAAAGAACCTAAAAAAGAAGAAAAGCTTAAACAAGAAGTTAAAAAAGAAGAATTAAAAGTTAAAAAAGAAAATGCAAAAGAGGAAGAAAAACAAGAAATTATTGATGCTCATAAGCCACAAAGCCTTGCTAGTGCAACTTTAGCCAAAAGACGCGGACTTGTTATTGTTAAAAAGAAAAAAGACGAAGAAGAAATTCAAGTTAAAAAAGAAGAAGTAAAAAATTCAAATGATATATCTATCAATAATGAAGAGCGCTTAAGTTTAAAAACTATGTTTTCAAATGCTGATGAGAGTTTAAAGAAAAAGAAAAAAGAAAAAAAATCTATTGCTGCGAGTAAAAAAGAAAGTACTGAAAAAATGAATTTTTTAGATGAACATGATTTTGGTGATATTTCTTTAGATGATGAAGATGAGGTAGTGTTACCTGATTTTAGTGTAAAAGAACAAGAAAAACCACAAAATATCAATAAAAAACAACCTAATTTTATAAGACAAGCTGTTGGAAATTCTGCGGGTTTTGGACTTGAAGGTGGAATTCAAAGAAGAAGTCGTAAAAAACCACCTAAAAAGATTGAAAAAAAGGAAGTAGAAGAAGTAAGTAGCGTTGCTATTTCTAAAGAAATTCGTGTGTATGAATTCGCTGATAAGATAGGAAAAAGCACTAGTGAAGTGATTTCAAAACTTTTCATGCTTGGAATGATGACAACAAAAAATGATTTCTTAGATGAAGATGCGATTGAAATTTTGGCTGCTGAATTTGGTATAGAGATCAATATCATTAACGAGGCTGATGAGTTTGATTATGTAAAAGACTATGAAGAAGAGATTGATGAAAAAGATTTAGTGACTAGAGCACCTGTGATTACCATCATGGGGCATGTTGATCATGGTAAAACTTCTTTGTTAGATTATATTAGAAAATCACGCGTTGCAAGTGGTGAAGCAGGGGGTATTACTCAGCACGTGGGTGCTTATATGGTAGAAAAAAATGGGCGTAAAATTACTTTTATCGATACTCCAGGTCACGAAGCTTTTACTGCTATGCGTGCAAGGGGTGCAAGTATCACTGATATTGTAATCATCGTTGTAGCTGCAGATGATGGGGTAAAACCACAAACTAAAGAAGCGATAAATCATGCTAAGGCAGCAGGTGTGCCTATTATTATTGCTATTAACAAAATGGATAAAGAAGCAGCAAATCCTGATATGGTAAAAACTCAACTCGCAGAAATGGAAATCATGCCAGTAGAATGGGGTGGATCTTATGAATTTGTAGGGGTTTCGGCTAAAACAGGAATGGGGATTGAAGATTTGCTTGAGATCGTGCTTTTACAAGCTGATATTTTAGAACTTAAAGCCAATCCAAAAAGTTTTGCTAAAGCAAGCATTATAGAAAGTTCTGTGCAAAAAGGGCGTGGTGCGGTAGCTACTATCATCGTGCAAAATGGAACACTTACTGTAGGAAGTACTGTGGTTGCAGGCGAGGCTTATGGAAAAGTGCGTGCGATGAGTGATGATCAAGGTAAAGCCTTAAAAGAAATCAAACCAGGCGAATGTGGGGTTATCGTAGGGCTTAGCGAAGTAGCAGATGCAGGTGAAATTTTAATCGCAGTAAAAACCGATAAAGAAGCAAGAGAATACGCTAATAAACGCCATGAATACAATCGCCAAAAAGAACTTAGTAAATCTACTAAAGTTAGCATTGATGAGCTTGGAGCTAAGATCAAAGAAGGTAATCTAAAAGCCTTGCCTGTTATTTTAAAAGCTGATGTACAAGGATCTTTAGAAGCCTTAAAAGCAAGTTTAGAAAAACTTAGAAATGATGAGATTAAAGTGAATATCATTCATAGCGGGGTAGGAGGGATCACACAAAGCGATATAGAGCTTGCAAGTGCGAGTGAAAACTCTATAGTGCTAGGTTTTAACATACGCCCAACAGGGGAAGTTAAAGAGCGTGCTAAGGATAAAGGCGTAGAAATTAAAACCTATAATGTGATTTATAATCTTTTAGACGATGTAAAAGCCTTGCTTGGTGGTATGATGAGTCCGATTATTTCTGAAGAGCAATTAGGACAAGCAGAGATTAGACAAGTGATCAATGTGCCAAAAATCGGACAAATTGCAGGTTGTATGGTAACTGAAGGGGTGATTAATCGTGGAGCTAAAATTCGCCTTATCCGTGATGGAGTTGTGGTTTATGAAGGAAATGTAAGCTCGCTTAAACGCTTTAAAGATGATGCTAAAGAAGTGGCAAAAGGCTATGAGTGTGGCGTAGGTATAGAAGGGTGTGATGATATGAGAGTGGGTGATTATATAGAAAGCTATAAAGAAGTAGAGGAACAAGCAAGTCTATGAATCCAAGTGAGATTAAAAAGTTACGCACTGAAAGCATCTTAAAAGAGCTGATCCCTGAAGCTTTAGCAAATTTAGATGATGAAAATTTGAAAAATTTGTGTGTAGTGGATGTAGAGTGTAAAAAAGGCAGATACGATGCTTTTGTGTATCTTGATAAGATGTTTTTTAATGTTCATGAGCAAGAAAAAATTTTATCTTCTTTAAAAAAGGCAAGTAGAGCTTTGCAAAATTACTGCATGAGTGAGCAGGGCTGGTATAGGTGTCCGAATTTTCACTTTAAATTTGATGATAGGCTTGAGTATCAAAACCATATGGATGCACTTTTTGAAAAAATAAAAAAGGATAAAAATGAATCTTGAAGCCCTTTGCAAAGAAGCAGAACTTAGCTTTTATGATGATGAGCTAGTAAGTGAAAATGGCAGAAAAATTTATAGAATTTATGTGCAAAAAGAAGGCGGGGTAAATCTTGATGATTGTGCAAGGCTTAGTGAAATTTTATCGCCTATTTTTGATGTAGAACCACCTGTAAATGGAGAGTATTTTTTAGAAGTATCTTCACCAGGACTTGAAAGAAAACTTAGTAAGATAGAACATTTTGCAAAAAGTATAGGTGAACTTGTGAAGATCGCAACCAATGAAAAAGAAAAAATCGAAGCAAAAATACTTTTTGTTGAAAATGGAAATATAATTTTAGAAAATTTAGAAATTCAAGAAAAAATCACTATAAATTTTAATGATATAAAAAAAGCTAAAACTTTTGTGCAGTGGTGATTTAAATATTTTTTGTTTTTAAGGAATTTAAATGAATACTAGTTTAAATGAAGAACAAAAGAAAAACATAGAAAATAAATTTTTAGAATTTCAAAGAATTTGGACTTTAGAAAAAGTTGAAAGTATGACTCTTGAAGAATATGCTAGTATTAAAAAAGATAATCAAGATAGGAATGATTTTACTTTTTGGATAGAAAATATAGATTTTGGAGATGCCATTAAATGGAAAATAGCTTTTCATTATCAAGATGTAAATAATATAAAAATAGTTAATATTTTTTCTAAAAATGTTTTAGATTTAATATCTTTGAATGAATTTAAAGAAAAATTAAAAACATATCAAATTTATGAAAAATTGTTAGAAAATAAAAATTTATCATTAATCAAAATGGTGGAAAATTTATCTATTCCTTTATGGTTTCAATATAGGGAAAAATATGTTTCAATATAGGGAAAAATATACAAATAAAATTTTAGATTTATTTAAAAAATATCTTGAGGATATATCAAAAGATAATGATAGCAAGCTAAAAGAAGATACTATAAAAACATATATTAAAGATATTGAAAAAATTTCTAGTTATTTAAAGAATAATAATTTATTAAATTGTAATAGTATAGATGATTTTTTATATTGCAAACAGCAAATAGAAAATAATGAAAAATTTAATAAAACAAATGATAATGTTAAAAGGCGATATATAGGTGTTTTAAATCATTATTATAATTTTTTAAATAATTATTTTAAAAAAAATAAATTAAATCCACCTTTAAATCAAATTCTTTATGGACCTCCAGGGACAGGAAAGACTTATCATACTATAGATAAAGCTTTGGAAATTTTGGGCGAAAATTTAGAAAGTAGAGATGAGAAAAAAGCAAAATTTGATGAGTATGTAAGAAAGGGACAAATAGTATTTGCTACTTTTCATCAAAGCTATGGATATGAAGAATTTGTAGAAGGTATAAAGCCTCGCATAGATAGCAAAGAAAATTCTAAAGAAATAGAATATGAAATAAAAGATGGAATTTTTAAAGATTTTTGTGATAGAGTAAATAAAAAAAATAATATTCAAGAAATTCAAAATTCTTTTTGGAAAGATTGTGAGTCATCGTCGATAAATTTCAATGGTTATAAATTTGAATACTATAAGGAAGATGGTAAAAAGGGTTTAAAACATAAAGATGAGAAATTAATTTTTCTTCAAACTTTTAATGATTTGATTAGTGAAGTTGGTTTTTCATATTCATATTATTTTACAAATAAAAACAATATAATAATAAATAAACTTCGAGGAACACTCAATAATGAAGAAACTATCAATACTTATAAAAAGCATTATGAAGCTATTTTAGATTATTTCTATGAAGAATATTTACCAAAATTATCTAATTATATAATCATCATCGATGAAATCAATCGTGGTAATGTAAGTAAGATTTTTGGTGAGCTTATAACCTTGATAGAGCCTAGTAAAAGGATAGGTGAAAAAGAAGAGTTAAAAGTGACTTTGCCTTATAGCGGTGAAAAATTTGGAGTGCCTAAAAATGTTTATATCATAGGCACTATGAATACAGCCGATAGAAGCATAACTTCTCTTGATACAGCTTTGCGAAGACGCTTTGAATTTATTGAGATGATGCCTGATGTGAGCAAATTATCTATGGATTGCGAAGGTATTAATTTACAAGAATTATTAAAAGCTATAAACACTCGTATAGAATATTTACTAGATAGAGAAAAAACCATAGGACACGCATTTTTTATAGGTGTTGAAAATTTAAATGATTTAAAAAGTATTTTTCAAAACAAAATTATCCCGCTTTTGCAAGAGTATTTTTATAATGATTATGCTTTGATTAATGCGGTTTTAAATGATAATGGTATGATTTTTGAAGATAAAAAAGATGATAAATATCTTCAAAAAATAAAAAATCTAGATAGTGTTAATAGCGAGAGAAGTATTTATAATATTGCTTCATTTGATGATAAAATTTGGGATAAAATAGAAATATATCAAGCAATTTATAATGATGAAATAGCAAATAAATTAAAAAACGAAAATGAATAGCACTTTTTCCATCATCGAACACCAAGCTTTTTCTAAAGAAGATTTAAAAGAAATTTTCAAAGAAAAGGCCGAAGGGTTTTATAAAGAGCTAGAAGATTTTGCAAAAAATAATGAAAATCTTCTAGGCTTTAAAAATAAAAATACCTTAAAAGCTAAAAATTATGTCGGCATTATACAGACTAAAAGTGGGGTTTTGGAGATCTTGCCAAAATGCACGAATTTAGATAGCTATAAAAAAGAAGATAGCTCTTCAAATCACGATAAAGAAAAACTAAAAAGATACTATGAATTAGACAATATTTCTAAAAATAATGATTTTTATGAAAAAGATTTTAAATTTAATCCCAAAAATCTTTTGATAAATATGCTAAAAACCTTAAAAAACTCCCCCTTTAAAAAATCGCAAATTTCATCTTTGCAAAGTTCTAAAATTCCTTTATTTGAAGTGTTTATCACTATGTTTTTAGATGAATTTGATAGCGTATATAAAAAAGGCTTGATGAGATCTTATCTAAGTTGCGAAGAAAATAGGGCTTTTTTAAAGGGAAAATTACTATTTAACGAGCATATCAAGCGAAATTTGATACACAAAGAAAGATTTTTTACAAGCAATGATGAGTTTGTTTTAGATATAGCACCCAATCGTTTGATAAAATCAACGCTAAATTTTTTAAAATCCAAAACAAGTTTGAATAAATTTAGACTTATAAAAGCCATGCAAATGCTTGATGAGGTAGAATTTTCTAAAAATTATGAAAAAGATTTTAGTTATAAAATTTCAAGACATTTTGATTATTATGAAAGCTTGCTTTTGTGGTGTAAAATTTTCTTAACAAATGAAAGTTTTATGCCTTATCATGGTAAAAATGAAGCTTTTGCTTTGCTTTTTCCTATGGAGAAAATTTTTGAAGATTATGTAGCTTATATGCTAAAAAAAGTAAATCCAACTCAAGATATTAAAGTTCAAAACAATGGAAAGTATTTAATCTCAAAAAATGATGAAAATTGTTTCATGTTAAAGCCTGATTTATATATAGAAAATAAAACGATCCTAGATACCAAATGGAAAATTCCAAATGATAGTGAAGATGATAAAAAACAGGGTATAGAACAAAGCGATTTGTATCAAATGTTTGCTTATGCTTGCAAATTTAAAATTTATGATATTAAACTTGTGTATCCTTTATGTGAAAAAACTCAAGATTTACAAAGAAAAATCGCAGAAAAATTTTTTGTTTTTAAGGCAAGCGAACATTTGTATTTTAAAGAACAAGGGCAAAAAGATATAAAAGTGCAAGTGTTATTCGCACCTTTACCTTTTTAAAAATTTGCCTATCAAATGCACTAAAAAACCAAAACAAGCTACAGCTATGATGCAAGCACCGCTTGAGAGATTAAGATAATAGCTAAGTATAAGTCCTAAAACACAAAAAATCATACTTAAAAAACTTGCCAAAATCATGATAAAGCCAAGTCTTTTAGTGAAATTTTCAGCAATAAAGCTTGGGATACTAAGTAAAGCCATAACCAAAATAAGCCCTACAAGGCGTATAGAAATAACTATACAAAAAGCCATAAGGGCGATTAAAAGATAATGAAAAAAACTTGTATTGATACCACGAACTTTTGCAAATTCCGCATCAAAGCTTAATGCTTCAAATTGTCTATAAAATAAAAAGATCAAAAGTACCACCACGCTATCAACCAAAGCCATAAGCCATAAATCTTGCGTTCCTACAGCCAAAATGCTCCCAAAAAGATAAGCCATTAAATCTGTGTTATAACTAGGGCTTAAATCGATTAAAATAATCCCAACAGCCATTCCAAAAGCCCAGATTACAGCGATAATACTATCACTTCTGTGTTCATAGTGTTTAGCTAAAAAAGCTACTAAAAAAGCCAAAAATAAAGTAAATATTCCCGTGCTTAATAAAATAGGTAAAGAGAAATAAAAAGCTATACCTATACCACCAAAAGCCCCATGTGTTATACCTCCAGCCATAGAAAAAAGGCGATTTATCATCACCAAAGTACCTATGATCCCACAAGCTATACTGACTAAAATCGCTCCTAGTAAAGCGTTTTGAAAAAAGGTGAAATTTAAAATTTCAAGCATTATTTTCCTTTGAAAATTTTAAACAAAAATTTTCTTTTTTAAATTCTGTTTTTTTCAAATTTCTTCTTGTAAATTCTTGTTCGCATAGTTTTTTACTATCGCAATTTTCTTCATCGCAAAAACAAGTATTTAAACTCATTTCTACATCACAAAAATGAGAGTGGTTTTCGTATAAGTGTTTTAAAAATGAACTTTTTTCTTTTTCTTTAGTGTTGGTATGCAAGAAAAGTTCTTTGTTTAAATGTGCAATTTTATCGCTATAAGCTAATACAAGGTTGATATCGTGACAAATGAGTAAAATTCCCATACCTTTTTGGTGCAAGGAGCTTAGAAGTTCAAAAATTTGTATAGCAGACTTGTTATCAACGCTTGCGGTAGGTTCATCTAAAATAAGCATCTTACATTCACTAGCTAAGGCTCTTGCGATAAAAACACGTTGTCTTTGTCCTCCGCTTAGAGAATCAATTGTTTTGTTCCAAAATTTTTCCATTCCTACGCTTCTTAAAGCTTGCATAGCTTTTTCTTTATCTTTTTTCCCATAAAAACCAAAAATTTTTTTACTTACAAGTCCCATAAGAACGATTTCAAGTACTCTTGGACAAAAATTAGGATTGGCTAGAGTGTGTTGAGGAACATAGCCTATTTCTTTTCTTTGAAGAGCTTTGAAATGGATTTCATTTTTGGATTTTAAAAGCCCTAAGATAAGTTTTACGAGTGTTGATTTTCCTGCACCATTTGGACCTATGATAGAGAGAAAGTCTTTATTGTCGTAGCTAAGATTGATGTTTTTTAAGATGATTTCATTATCATAAGCGTAGTTTAGATTAGAAATTTCAAAAAAAAGCATCAAAAAGCCTGATTATAAATCATGAGAAAAGGCATCAGCAGTTTTTAAAAGCTCGTTTTCCCAATCATAAGATAAATGATCTATTTTGTAAATTTTTGCATCACATTCTTTAGCAAGTGTTTTTGCTGCATTTTCAGGGAAACCATTTTGAACAAAAATGACTTTTAAATTTTTATCTTTCATTAGAGTGATAAGTTTTTGCAAATCTTTGCTTTTTGGTTCTTTGCCTAAAATTTCTACAGGAATTTGCGTAAGATTATAGCGTTTTGCAAAATATGTCCAAGAAGGATGATAAACTACAAAATCTCTATTTTTTAATTTTTCTAATTTTGAGGCAATTTGTAAATTTAAACTATCTAATTCTGCTAAAAATTTATCTAAATTTTGTTTATATAAATTTTTATTTTGTGGATATTTTTGAATCAAGGCGTCATAAATATTTAAAGCCATAGTTTGGACCAAAATAGGATCTAGCCAAGTATGAGGATCAAAATGCTCATGTTCGTGGTGTTCATGCTCATGAGAGTGTTCGTGTGTATCATGAGTTTGAATCAAAGCTATGTTTTTTTGCATATTTACAACTTGAAGTTTTGGAAAATTTTGTTTAAATTTATCCGTAAAAACTTTTTCAAATTCTAAGCCTATGGTGAAATAAATATCACTTTTTTCAAGTTTTTTCATAGTGCTTGGTTTAAATTCAAAATCATGCTCATTGCCATTTGGGGGCAAAATAACATTGACATCTAGAGTATTTGCAGCTATTTTTTTAACAAAAAATGCTTGAGGTGCTATACTGACACTAACTAAATTGCTGTTATTATTTTGATCTTGTTCGAAGTTTTTAGCTTGCGTGAAAGTATAAAATATCCCTAAAGACAAGATAAATAATATAATTTTTTTCAAAATATTTCCTTCGATATAAATTTTTTTAAATTATAACGATATTAAGCTTAATACATAGAATTTTCGAAGCGATATTACTTTAAATAAAAATAATAAATATAAATTAATTTAATATTTATTAAATTAATTTTTTATAACTTTTAAATTTAAGTAAAAATTTAAATTTTTTAATTTATAATTCTAAAACTTTATGTAGATATCCCTATAAAATAATATTAGAAAGGAGCGCTTAAATTATGAAAAGCGTAAAATTGAAGGTTTCACTGATTGCAAATTTAATCGCAGTAGTGTGTTTGATAATTTTAGGTGTTGTAACATTTATATTTGTAAAGCAAGCAATTTTTCATGAAGTTGTGAATGCTGAAATAAATTATGTTAAAACGGCTAAAAATTCTATGGAGTCTTTTAAGGCAAGAAATTCTTTAGCTCTTGAAAACTTGGCTAAAAGTATTTTAAAGCATCCTGTAGAACAGTTAGATAGTCAAGATGCTTTAATGCATTATGTTGGAAAAGATTTAAAGAATTTTAGAGATGTTGGAAGATTCTTAGCAGTTTACATTGCTCAACCAAATGGTGAAGTTGTTGTAAGCAATCCAGACTCTGATGCTAAAAATTTGGATTTTGGAATTTATGGAAAAGCTGATAATTATGATGCTAGAACAAGAGAATATTATATAGAAGCAGTTAAAACAAATAAACTTTATATTACCCCATCTTATATTGATGTAACTACAAATTTACCTTGCTTTACATATTCTATTCCACTTTATAAAGATGGTAAATTTATAGGAGTTTTGGCCGTAGATGTTCTTGCAGCAGATTTGCAAGCTGAATTTGAAAATTTACCAGGTAGAACTTTTGTATTTGATGAAGAAAATAAAGTATTTGTTTCTACAGACAAAGCTCTTTTACAACAAGGTTATGATATTAGTGCAATTGCAAATCTTGCAAAAACCAAGAAAGATTTTGAACCTTTTGAGTATACTAGACCAAAAGATAATAGTGAAAGATTTGCTGTGTGTGCAAAAGTTTCTGGAATTTATACTGCTTGCGTTGGAGAGCCAATAGAACAAATAGAAGCTCCAGTTTATAAAATTGCATTTATACAAACTGCGATTGTTATTTTTACAAGTATTATTAGCGTCATCCTCCTTTATTTCATCGTATCAAAATATCTCTCTCCACTTGCAGCTATCCAAA
>NZ_MJXM01000060.1:0-4525 GCF_001762775.1 Campylobacter sp. BCW_6464
GAAATCTTAGCTCCTAAATTTTACAACAAATACAAAGATTTAGAAGTTGAGATTGATGATAAGGGCAATGTGCTTAGGTGGATAGGAGAGATTAATAGAGAGACAAAAAATATTAGCAAATAAAAAATGATATAATAATACTTTATATAAGGAATCTTTTATGTTTATAAGTTCTAAAACAGAGTTAATTCAAACTATTAAAAATTTAACAATCAACAATAAAGAAGTTAAACAGATTGATTTTGTTTATCCTAATTTTTCTATTTTACACGCTATATTAAAAAATATTGATTTTCATCAAAGAAAAATGCTATCTAAAAATCAAATATTGACTATGGAAATACTAGAAATTTTAAAACAAACTTGTGATAATCACAATAATATAGAAATAAATATCCATACCCTTAATGAGCTTGATGCTGGACAAAATGTAAATTTAAAAGATTTATCAAGCAGTGAAATTTGCACTAAAGTTTATTTAGAAGACTTAGAAGAAGAAATTCAAGACAAGAAACAAGGTAAAGATTTTAATCTTTTTTATCATACAGATAAAAATAATCTTTGTATCGAATTTATCAATACTTTAAAAGAACTAGCTAAAGATTCTGAAGATATAACAACCTTAGACGAGTTAATCGAAAACATTGATCCTGATGATATAAGCAGTGAGAAATTTGATGATTTTAAGAAAAAAGTTTTAGAAAAGATTGGAAATGTCATAGAATCGGATTTTTTCAAAAATAGCATAAGTCCCACTTTAAAAAATACTTATGAAAAATTTATCAATGAGTTGTTAGAACACATTAAAAAACTTGCCGAAGAAAAAGAATATGAAAAAATTAAAATCATACTAAGTGCTATAGCGGGTGTTGCAATAGCCACAGTGGTAGCTGTTCTTACAGGTGGGACAGGATTAGCTATTTCGGCTGCTGGTTTATTTTCTTTAATGGGTTCTGCAAGCGAGTATTATGAATTTGCTCAAAGAGATTATGGCACACTTTTAACGACTTTAGCCGCATTTTTAGCCACTAGATGTGCTATGTTTATTCATTATATTAATTCTCGCTTGTTATCTTGTGTTTTAATTATTAATAAAAAAGAAATTATTGATTTAAGTGGTTTTGGATTATATCTTGGAAGTGATGAAAGCAATATCGCTTCGAATTTGGCTTATAAAATCACTTTAAGCGAAGAAATAAAAAGCATTGAAAATATTTTTAGTGAAATCTTTTTAAACCCAGAACAAAAAGACAAGGGATATAAAAATACACCCAATGATTCAAAATCGAGCAATTTACCCGCTTTCATTTCAACGCAAAAATTATCTAATTTGTATTTAAAAAACAATGCTATTTTAAAGAATTTGCAAGAAGATATTAAACAATTTATTTATTTTTCCTATATAGAAAGTCCAAATTTTAACTCAAGTAAACTAGCTGAATTTTTCGCACAAAAAAATCAAAATGCACAAATAGGTTTAAATACAACTAAAATGAGTAAAAATTATTTGATTATTTCAAATATCCCCAATAAATACAATGCAGGACTTAGTGAAAGTTTAACTCAAGAAATCGCCAACTATAATATACAAGATAAATACAGAAGAATTAAAAAAAATATTGATACTTCAAAAAAAACTTATGACAGCACAAGAGATTATAGCGAATATAGCATAGAAATGCCACAAGATGAAAATGAACCTTATATTTTACAATTAAGCCCTTTTGTGAAAATATCCAAAGAAGCTTATGAGAATAGTAAAAAAGCTTATGAAGATATGCAAAAGGTTTATAAATATTTAACAAATTTTGTTGCTACACCGCAGAAGCTACCAGAATTCGCAAAAACAGCTAAAGAAAAATTAGCAATATCAGAAAATGAGCCAATGATAGAAATAGTAAAAAAGACGGAAAATTTACGACATTGCGAACGAATAAACATTTTAGCTTATATTGACTACAATAAAAAAATAAATGATAAAAAATGGCTTCCTTATTTTTATATCAAAAAATTCTTTAAACAAAACGAAGCCAAAGAATCCATCATAGAAAAAGAAAAGAAGATAGCTCATCAATATTTAACTTTTTTGAAAAAAGAGTTTTTTGAAAAATCGGATAAATCTTCATTTGGGAACTATTCTTTAATGGAATGTTTATTTATTTCATTTGTCTTGTATCAAGCTAAGCTTATTTTTCCAAATATCAATTTGGATTTGAAAAAATATGGAGGCAGTAATTTTGTATATATAAAATACTTAGAGGAAACTTATGTTTTATGGACAGATGAATGTCCAATATATGTAAATAATGAGCCAACAAATATTACAGCATATGAAGTTGTATCGCAATTATTAAAAATACTTGACAAAAAAGATTATTCTTTTGTGGAAAATGATAATTCGATAACTATAGATGATTTTTTTAATGAATTATCAAAAGATTTAGATACAACAAATACATTAGATAAAAAAATAATCAAATTAAAGCAAATGTATCATTTAGATGAACAAAAATGCATTAAAGAATTTATGAATTTAGACGAAGAAACGCAACGAGCTTTTGTTGCATGGATGGATATAGAGAAACAAATATCAGATTTATCAAAGCTTTTGGAACAGATGTATGGAAAAGAATATTTAAATAAGGCAAAAGAACAAAAAACAACTGAAATATTTACTTATGCAATGTTAAAAATTTTATTAAGTGCTAGTCCTTTTATCAGCTTTACAGCTCAAATGTTGTGGGATTTTAATTTTTTAAAAACAATAGAATATGTTATTCAAGCTTGTATTAAAATAAACAAAGAAGGATTTAAAGAATTTTTTAAAGAACAGCTTGGTATTTTTGCACCTCCAAAAAAGAATAGTATATATCATATACACATAAAATCTAATTTAATAATAAAAGCACGCTTGCAGCAAATAGAAAAAGAATTAATTCATACTAAAATCCAAATGATTTTAGCACAAGAGATAAAATCCAATTTAATAATACAAAAAAATACATCCGGTTTAAATCTATTTATCACAAAGATAAAAGAATACTTTAATGAAAAACAAATTAAGATTTATTGGAGTGATAAATATATGAAACAATTATTTATATACTCTAATCAAGAAAGCAATATATCTAAAATTGCTCTTATGCATAGCATGGATATACAAACTCAAAAATATACTATTTATACTTATGCTAAGCTAAATAAACTTGACCTTGCTTCTATTGTGACTGGAGAATTTGTGGGTATTTTTTTAAATTATCTCTTTCCAACAAATTTTAAAGCCCTACAAGAACAATATGAAAGCATTGTTTATCAGCTTTACACCTTTAAAGATGATTCTCCTTTAGCGGTTATAAGAGATCATTTTGTAACTTATCCTTTTGCAATCAATTCGAAATTCATTAGCTTTGATTTAAAGAAAATTTTTTATGGCATAGATCTTTGCACAGGAGTTTTTGACACTCATTTTTCCTTTCATTATGAAATAGATCAAAAGCTTGAAGAAAATAAAGAATTTCTTTTAAAAAGACTTTTATCTTATTTGATTATTGATGAGAAAAGATCCGCTTTAAGGATAACAAAAGATGAAAATGAAACTATACAAGAAAGAGATGATTATACTTTTTTTAATCAAAGTTTAAATAGTATAGAACTCATTAAATCTGAAATTTATATCCTAAAAAACACTACATTAGAAAAGTATTATAAAGAAGTTAATGATGAAATCAATTTAACAGCCATTCAAGCTTACAATGAAGCTTTACAAATTTTACAAGATTTTGCTAATGGAATTTACAATACAAGTAAAGATAAAACAGGAAGATATATAGAAGATAAAAATAAAACCAGAAGATTACTAGAAAAACTCAATATCATAGGACAAAACAATCTTAAGGCTATGTATATAGGGATAAATGAAAATAAAGAAAGCTTGAAAGCTATAGACAAAAGAGAAAATAACACTAGCAAGGCAAGTGCAAATACTGATATCACATCAGAAACAAAAACTCCGCCTAATTTCATAGGCAGACTAGCTACTACCATAATCATAGAAGATGGTTTATACATGGGTTAAATTAAGAAAGGATAGATAATGAGTGAAACTTATGAGATTTATACACCCAATGGGTTAACATTAGATGTGGAAAAAGATACCAATAAAATACTCTTTAAAGAAAATATTAAGCCCACAGGCAACTATACCGAAGAATATTCCAAAGCGGTTTTTAAATCTTATCATATTATGAAAAACTCCCCCTACAAAGACTATAAACCCCAATACCTAGATCCTAACTTTTATACAGGACAAAGTTCTACTTTACTTGAATTTAAAGATTGGCAAAGTATATATTTAAAAGATCCTATCAAAGGAGCTATAGCTCCTTGGACTAAAGCAGAAAAAGCTTATTATCATTCTTTAAAAACCAAAAGAGAAAGATATAAATATTTAGCAATAAGAAGTGGATTAAGATCTGTGGTTATAGATATACCCTATGATGCTTATGCTAATGTAGATGAAAAAGGA
>NZ_MJXM01000061.1:0-2403 GCF_001762775.1 Campylobacter sp. BCW_6464
AAAATCAATCTGTTTAACTTCTTTATTGTTGATTGTTAAATTTTTAATAGTTTGAATTAACTCTGTTTTAGAACTTATAAACATAAAAGATTCCTTATATAAAGTATTATTATATCATTTTTTATTTGCTAATATTTTTTGTCTCTCTATTAATCTCTCCTATCCACCTAAGCACATTGCCCTTATCATCAATCTCAACTTCTAAATCTTTGTATTTGTTGTAAAATTTAGGAGCTAAGATTTCATTAATTAGGATTTTTATAACTTTAAAAACTTCTTGTAATTCTTATTGCATCTTTTTAACTTTTTACATATTCTAGGTATTTGTTGTTGCTTGTTGCCTTTGTTGCGTCTATTTTTCACATAATTTCAGACGATATTCTTGTATAATCTGCTTGTTTTTAGAAATATATAAAAAATTATTAAAAATATTGTATTCATAAATACCATTTTTAAAAACATATCCTTTAAAATTCATATTTACATCACTAATAGACTTACCGTTTAGGACAATATATTTTCCATTATTTTTATTGACACCCACATATACAACTTTATCACAAGTTATATTACCCTCTGGACATAGATTTAAAATTTTTATCCAAAACTTTTCATTTTCATAGGTACATTGCTCTAGTGGAGTAAAATCCTCTTGCGCTAATAAATAAGTACTAAAAAATAAAAACAATAATATATTTTTAAAAATTACCATTTTTCATAACCTCCTTGAATGTAAAGCTTATATTCAGCATTTCTCCTATTAATTAGTCCTTGCATTACTTTATTTTGACTTTTGTTCCACGCCATCCAAGCTTCCTTTAATGTTTTGTAGCCTGTTTTCTCTCCATTGATGATTTTAACAACAGAAGAATTTTTAAAATTATCAATCCCTATATTAAAACATAATATAACCAAGGCATCAAATTCGTTCTGTGCTAAGGAAGAGTTTATTGAATTTTTTACAGCATTTTCAAAGGGCAACAAATCGCTTTTAAACAATTTATCCGCTTCTTGTAAAGTAATACCATTTTTATACAAATCCCATTCATTTTGCCCTATAAGATGTCCATATCCAATAGTTGCACCTTTAACATATGAAGTAATTTCTTTTCCATTTTGATCATTATAAGGTTTGAGTCTTAGCTTCTCTATATTTTTTAAAAGATTTTGACCATCATTGCTTAGATGAGTGATTTTTTCTTGAGTATTGTTTTCACTAACCCCATTTACCACCACAAACTTACAAACATAAAACTCTTGTTTTCTATCTTCATCTTCTAAGATTTCATCTAGTCCTTGTGCGATTTGAAGTTTTAAATTTTGCATTTTTGCAGGAGCTAAAAAACTAAAATGATATTCGTTTAATTCTTTATTATCTTCTAAAGCATTTTTGATGATTTTATCATACTCATGTAGCTGTGTAAAATACCCTACTCCTAAATCTTTATTTTCAAATTCCTTATAAGCACTTTTATAAACTTTAGCAATGTTTTTTGGGATAATAAAATAAAGTTTGATTAAATTAGTATCAAAGCTAAGATTTAATTCTTTAAATTCATAATCTTTACTAAAGTCTTGTTTGAATTGATTAAGAATATTTATATCCTCTATATCTTTTAAATCTTTTAAATCTATATTAAATTCATTTAAAGCCTTATCTTGTTCTTTTTTTTCATTATTGATTAAAAGATTATAGATAGGTAAATTATCTTTTTGAAATCTATCACTTTTATAATGAAGTCTTATTATAGGCTCTTTTAACTCTATTTGATTTTTACTTTGTTCTCCTAAGCCCTCTTTAGGATCAAAGCTGTGATCAAATTTAAACTTAGTAGGAGTAAAGCTTACTTTTAAAGCAAAGCCTTTATCTGTTTTACAAGCTGAGATGAGTTCTTGTAAGATTGCAAATTCATTATTGACTTTCTTTTGAGATAAGGATCCTTTTACATTAACAACTTTAGTACAAGGAACACTTACACCTGCTATAGTATTAGGACAAGCTACTATACTAGAGTTTAATAAATCACTTTCTAGTATTATAGGAATGTTATTGTCTTTAAAAGTTTTTCCTTTGTTTGATTTAAGTATGACTTTACCTCCATGGATACATTCTAGGTTTTGATTTTCTAAAAGAGCATGAAGTTTAGCTATAGCTTGTTTTTTATCTACTTGTGTGGTTTTTTGTTCTTTTAAAGTGTTTGAAATTAAGTCTTTATACTCTAAGCTTTGTTTGCTTAAACATTCTAATTTAATATTTAAAGAATTTTCTATAATAGAATAATTAAGCAAACAAAGTTCATCATTTTTATAAAAGATGCTAAGTCTTCCTTTGCCACTGCTTTCATCTTTAGGAGAAAAATAATAACTAGGTGTATCTTGTTTTATAGTATTATCTTGATCTAA
>NZ_MJXM01000062.1:0-6040 GCF_001762775.1 Campylobacter sp. BCW_6464
CAAAATACCCTAGAATCTTATTATACTTTAGGAAGTTCATTTAACTTACACATATTCCTAAATTGCCAATAACTAGGCTCTAAATAATAAGAATAAGGAGTATAATAAAAGATAATTAAGCCTATACTTCCAAGAAAGACTAAAAACTTTGAAACGCTTTTTGTAGATTTAAAGATGATTTTATAAATAAATTTTAATATAAGATAAGAAAGAATAGTAGAAATTATAATAAGAAGTAATATATATGTCATGGGTTATCTCCTTAGATTCTCTATTTTATTAAAATTAAGATGTAATTTTGTGGTTTGATAAAGATTAGCTCGCTAGCATCCAAACATAGAAGACAAAAATTGCTCATTAAGATAAATGATTTCATGTATGAATAAATAGTATTATAATTTAGAAAGTAGTTTTGTAATTAAAACCAAGAAAACAAAATATATTTTTAAGATATAACCCCGACTATAATTACGCATTTTAGTCGGGATTTTTTAAGATAATTATAATTAAGCTTTACCTTCTCTCCAATCATCACTTCCGCTAGTTCCAGCAGCAGTATGTTCCCAAACTACTTTTCTATAACTCATTGAAACTTTTAAAAGCTCGGTTTTATCATGATTACTTGACTCTTGTGCATTTGGCATTATTAATTCAATATTTGTAATAATTGCATCTTCCAATTTTGTAGTAAAAAAATGTTCAGATCCGCCACTTGCTGCAGTTCTAAACCAATGAACTTCGACTGTTGGAAGTCTTTCTCCTTTGGTAAGTGCATTATATAACAAAGGCACGGACTTATTCAATGAGCAAGTAAAAGAAAAGGGCTTATGAACTCTTTGTCCAGAAGGTTGCCCACTTTGCTGATCAACGGGTACAGTTACGATATGAGATACCTCTTGCGCCATGATTTCATCTTCATGACCTGATTTATATCTATTGCCAATACTCGCTTCAGTAGATGCACCACTTGAAATCAAACCTTGTGTGGAACCTTCAATTCTTATAAACGCTGGTTCAGCCATAAAAAGAACCTCCTTTAATTTTTTTTAACATTCAAAATTGTATCATTTTAATCTTAATCTATATAAATTTTTGTAAAATATTTGTATATTGATATTAATATTTATTTGTTTTTACTTTAAATAAGGAATAACGATGTTTAAAAAAATATTTGATTTTATAAAATCAAGATTATTTATAACTGCTTTTTTACTTTGTTGTATTTTTCTTTTTAGTGTTTTATTTTGGTTTTGGGGTCCTTTAATAGCTTTTAACGACATATATATTTTTAGTAGCTCATTTTTAAGATTTAGTATTATCTTGATAATTTGGCTTATTGTTTTTTTATTTTTTTTATTAAAGCCTATTATAAATTTTATATCTTCTTTAAAAAGTGAAAAAAGATTAAAATTTAAAGACCTAAAAAAAGAAGCTGATGAGTTTATTTACAAATCTAAAAGAAACTTCTTTTTATCTCTTAAAGATGCCAAAGAAACATGGAAGAATGATTTAAAAACAAAAAATTTACCCTTAATTATCATCATAGGAAATGAAGGGGCTGGAAAAAGCACTTTTATCAATTATTCTAACATCGAATATCCACTTAGCGATAGTTTAGAGTCTTATAAAAAATTCCATAAGTCTACTAGAAATTTTGCACTTTATGTATCAAAAAAAGGCGCTTTGTTAGATACAGAAGGAAACTATTTTTCACAAGAAGAATTTTTTAAGCCTACAAGTAGCGATGAAATACCCGAAGATGATATAGATAAAAATAGAGATTTTTTAATTAAAAAAAATATATGGAAAAAATTCCTTACTTTTCTCAATAAAAATTTTTTTCATAGCAAACTAAATGGAATTATTTTAGTTGTTGATACTGTCCTTTTCTTAAATAATCCTAAGGAGTATTCCAAAAATCTTATTAGATATCTAACAAAAAGAGTAAACGAATGTGAAAAAACTTTGAATTTAAAGTTGCCCATCTATATAGTTTTTTCAAAACTTGACTTGATGGAAGGCATGAAAGAGTATTTTGATATTTTCGATAAAAAAATTTCGGATAAAATTTTAGGATTATCTTTTGATAAAATCTTAAGTGAAGAATTTTTAAATAATGAATTTAAAGAATTAAGTGATTCATTATTATGCTCTTTAATGAGTAAAAATTCCCATATTTACAATATGGAAAATAAAAATAAAAGCTACTTATTTTTAAAACAATTTGATAATTTATTTGCATTAGCAAAGACTTTTATTTTGGAAGTACAAGAAGAAAATAAGCTTAAAAATAATTCTTATCTTAGAGGAGTTTATTTTGTTAGCGCCTATCAAGAAAATATTCCTAGAAATTTCTTACTCGATGCCATATGTGAGAAATATAACTGCAAAAAAGTATTATCAAAATCCAATATTATACATAATAAACAAAGCTATTTTGTTAAATCACTGCTCGA
This sequence comes from Campylobacter sp. BCW_6464, assembly GCF_001762775.1. Taxonomy (NCBI): domain Bacteria; kingdom Pseudomonadati; phylum Campylobacterota; class Epsilonproteobacteria; order Campylobacterales; family Campylobacteraceae; genus Campylobacter; species Campylobacter sp. BCW_6464. The sequence continues at coordinate 2,457 of NZ_MJXM01000062.1, forward strand.
AGATTTAATTTTTACAGATTATTCTTTAAGCGCTATGAAATCTTATTCTAAAAAATTATCTTTTTTAATTATAATTTTAATCATAAGCTTTGGAACATATGCTATATCTTCTTATTTTATAAGTAAAAACAATAAAGAATTCGAAAAAAGCCAAAATACCTTAAGATCTTTACAATTGCTTCTTAAAGATCAAGATTATCAAAATTTAAATATTAAACAAAAAGCTGACTTCTTAATTGAATTGAGAAATATTTTAAATACTTATCCTGAACTTTGGCAAGATAATAATATATTTCAATATTTAAATCTAAATCTCTCATACAAAGGATTTAAAGAAGCTAAACAACTTTATTATAAACTGAATGAAGATGTGTTAAAAAATACTTTATTAAAAGAAATGGAATATACTTTACTTACCGATACAAATAAAGAAAATTTAATCAAAACATTATATATGTATAGATCTTTATTTGAACAAAAATATTTTAATAAAGAAATACTAAAAATTTGGATTAACGAGAATTGGAATACTTTAAGTAAGTATTCAATCTCTAAAGATGACTTTCTAGAAGGGGTGGATGAGCTTAAACAATTTAATCTTAAATCTTTTACAGAAGATGAAAACAGTATACATACAGGAAAAAGAAAACTTGAGAGTATAAGTAGAACTCAAAGAATTTACATTCTTCTTAATTTTTTAAATAGCGATAAACCTAAAGAAAAATATCTTATAAAAGAGGATTTAGGTTTTGCTGCAAATAGTGTATTTTCAAATAATTCTCAAATAACTTCTATAGATAAAATATATACAAAAGTTGGTATGATGGACTTTTTAAATGATTTAAATCAACAAGTTGACACCGCAATCAATATTGAATCTTGGATGCTAGATAACAATTTTAAAGAAAATAAAAACACTTTGACTATGGGTATTTTAAAATTATACTTAAGTGAATACCAAAATGCTTGGCAAAATCTACTCGCTTCATTGCAACCTGTTAGGTATAATACCAAAGAGGCAATGCTTAATGAGCTTAATATCTTATCAAAAAAAGAAAACCCCTTATATTCTTTGTTAAAAATTGTTAGTTCTAATACAAATTTAAATGATGCAGTTTTACTAACTCAAGCCTACAATTTAGGATTAAATGCTGGGGAAATTAGATCAAATTTTATTGGGGTAAGCAATGCTTTCACACAATATCATAAGCTAGTAAACAAAAATACACTTTTGAGTGTTGGCAATATAGAAGTGGGTAAAGGCGCTGATGATGAAAAAATATTAGATATTCTTAATACAAATATTACAAATATATCCAATAAAATTATAGATTTTAGTTCTAATAATAACCAAAGCGCTGAAGAAAAAATTTCATATGCTCTTGGAGGCAATAAAGATGCCAATGATCCTTTTGCTGTATTTCAAATGAACATAAAAAAATTACCTAATGATTTAGAGAGATATTATAGTCAGCTTTCTAATTATTCGTGGAATTTTATAGAAAATCATGGTATTTCTTTATTTAATACCGCTTGGATTAATGAAGTGTATAATCCATTTGTTAATGATATTGCACCATATTATCCTTTTAATGATGAGAGTGTAGCAGATCTTAGTATGGATAGTTTTAAAACATTTTTTGGAAGAAATGGGACATTAAATAGTTTTTATAAAAAATACTTGAACAATGTTTTAGTAAAAAGAAAAAATAACTATTCTGTCAATTCTCAATTTGCTTCAAAATTAAATTTCTCTAAAGAATTTTTAGATTTTATCACCAATGCAGGCAATCTCTCTAGTCTCATACTAAATGGTAATGATAATATAAAAGTTAATTTTACTATTCAAAGCCTTGATTTAAGTGCGGATTTTTCCTTTATAAAGCTTGGCTATGATAATAAAAATATCCAATACGATCATACTCTTAATCAAACCCTACAAATTGTAGCAGAAAAATTCAATAATGGAACAAGTTTAAATTTTACAGCCTATAACTACTCTAATCCTAATTTAAATTATACAAAATCATATAAGGGAGAATGGGCATGGTATAAGTTTATAAAAGATAATAAAAGTAATTCTATATACAGCATTATATTTAACAATAATAAAAACTTATATTTTGACTTTGAAATTATTAACGGTGCTAGTGAATTAAATAATATAGTTTATATTTTAAATAATCTTAAAATAGTAGAAAATATTACAGGGGTAAATAAACAATGATAGAAAAAGAAGAAATAGGAATTACTATTGAGAATTATGACGAATGTATTAGTGGTTCTAAAACATTTGTATTTAACACAAAGGGTGGAACTATAGGAAGCGGTGATGATTGCACTTTTCGTATTCAAGATAAACTAGAACAAATCAAAAATACCCATGCCATAGTATCTTATGAAGAAGGATCTTTTACAATTGCGGCTTTTGAAGATTCTGACATTTATTATAATAAGTCCTTTTCTAGAATGCCAAGTGGCTATGAAATAATAATCAGTATAGGCGATATTTTTAAAATCGGTAATTTAGAATTTAGATTTGTGGATGCAAAAAGCATTGAAGCAAGCATTAAAGAAAATAAAAAATACTTAGAAGATATTGAAAAACGCAATCATTTTGATGAAATTGAAATTAAGCCTAGAGGAAAAACAAGTATAAATTTTGACAAAAACAAAGAGTTAAAAGAGATTTTAGAAAATAATGATTATAAATTTATCGAAGAAGAAAAGGCAGATGATAGCTTTTTAAAAGAAATAATTCAAAAAAATCCAAATTCATTAGAATATGAAAATGTTTTAAAAAGTTTGGTAAAAAATTTAAAAGATATTAAAACAAAACAACAAAACTCTAAATTAAATAATGATTATTCTCCTATCAATATTAAAGATTTTGAAAGTATTATTAATAATATACCCTTAATCAAATCCACAAGATTGATCAATATTTTAGCCCTTAGCCTAATCGCAAAAGAATTATATACTCCAATATTTGAAGAAATGGAAGAAAATATGTTTATTAAATATATTGAAGCTGCCATACAAAATAATATTAAAGAAGATAAGATTCTTTTTGAAAATCTTACCATCAAAGCATTGGAAAAGTATATTAAAGATTTTGAGTGATTCTTTAATCTTTAATGCCATTTTCTTCAGCAAATTTGAGTATCTTAGCTCTAAGTTCCCTTGGGAAATTATATCTATATATGGCAGGAATTCTTGGATCAAGGAGTTTGTCTAAATATCCTCTTTTATAAATCCATTCTAATCTTTCAGGTGTAAAATAATAAGGGGCATTAGGATAGCCTTGAGGTGGGGTTAGGGCTGCTAGTTTGGCGCTTAATACTAGGGTATCTTTGAATAAAGTAGCTTGTTGTTCACTCCAATCATTTGGAGTATCTACATCAAATCTTGTTACCATTCCATTTTCGTATCCATCCATAGCATCATCAAATTTATTTCTACTTTCAGGAGTAGAATCTATATCTCTTGGATCTTTTAATTTGCCTTTTTTAATATCATTATATAAAGCCCAAATGATCCTGCCTTCTTCATCATAGGCAAAATCATATTTATTTAAATCAATC
>NZ_MJXM01000063.1:0-11283 GCF_001762775.1 Campylobacter sp. BCW_6464
CAAAATACCCTAGAATCTTATTATACTTTAGGAAGTTCATTTAACTTACACATATTCCTAAATTGCCAATAACTAGGCTCTAAATAATAAGAATAAGGAGTATAATAAAAGATAATTAAGCCTATACTTCCAAGAAAGACTAAAAACTTTGAAACGCTTTTTGTAGATTTAAAGATGATTTTATAAATAAATTTTAATATAAGATAAGAAAGAATAGTAGAAATTATAATAAGAAGTAATATATATGTCATGGGTTATCTCCTTAGATTCTCTATTTTATTAAAATTAAGATGTAATTTTGTGGTTTAGTGTTAGCAGTATAACTTTTTCTTTATCATTAAAATAATAGAGCTTGTTTTTTCATATATTTTTATCCTTTTATAGGTTTTGCATTTGATTTTTATTCTAGCTGTAAAATAATTTTTATTTAATTTTACTCATAACAAATAAATTGATATTTAAAAATTTAGTATATTTATTCTATATGTGTTAAATTTTTTATCAATACGGATATATTATTATCCACTTTAAGATTATTGGTTTCTAAATTGAAAATTGCATAGCTTAATACTCCTAATATAATCAATGCTGGCACAACGATAATAAGTTTTTTAAAATACAATCTTATAAATTTTTGCCAAATATTTTCTTTCAAACCAGTTTTATATGCTTTATTAAAAGCTAACTCTTCTTCTATCTTATAAACCGGTTTTAAAGATGTGGCAATATTATTGCAAAAATGAATTATTTTTTCATCTCTATCCTTAGTCTCATTATATTTTCCTTTATAACCAAGAATCAAACAAGCATAGATAAATTCCAAAAAATCTTTAAACTTAAAAGGGTTATTAATCCAAGATGATGCAATATCATAAAAATTATTTCCACCTAAAGTTTCATCAAATAACCTTACAGTTAGAGTATTGTGAGCCCAAAAATTAATAAAAAGTTCATTTTTCATTAAGCTTTCATCTATAAAGACACAAAGACAATATTTGAATTTAATAATTTCTTTTTCATCATATTCTTTACATATACTTAATTTAGCGGTTATATCTAAAATTTTATTAATCAATGTTTCTCTAAGTTGATTAATACTACTTGTATCCATAGAGCTTATTTTTGAAAGTCTATAAGAAAGCAAAAGCAACTCCAAAGAATAATCAATAATTTTATTGTTTTTTAAACCATCAAAATCTGAATCAAGAAGTAAGCTTAATGCCTTTTTTTCTTCATTTATTTCTTTCATTGAAATACCGCCCACATTATAATATCAGGGTTTTTTATATTGTTGGTCAAGTACATACTAATGATACTTTCATTTTTAAAATCTTTAAACAGTTGATCTCTTTTATCTAATTTATAATAAACATAACCATTTAAATAAGGAATGCTAGATGGAACATTAGATACTTGATCTACATTTAAGCCCTCAAGCTGAGTTGCGACTATATTTTTAATTTTACTTTGAGTATGTATCTTGCTTTGAATTTTAAAATTATTAAGTAGATATTCTGTAGTAACATCTGCACAAATTGCGAAATAAATTTCACTTTCTTCTAAAATTCCCGAATTATCAAAAATAAAATCATAAAAACCGTTGCCGTTAATACTAGTCTTAGCTATAAAATATTTAGGGCTTGTGATTTTAGAAAATAACAATCTTAGATTATTCATCATATTTAAAAAAGTATTATAAAGATTATCGTGTTTATAAGGAATAAAATCTAAAAAAGATTCTTCGTTGCTAAAAGCTGCAAGCTCTCCTTGAAATTCTAAAAATTTTTCGTATAAAAATTCAGGATGTATTTTATCTTTTTTTGATAGATGTGAAAATATTAAATACCATTTTTTTAAAAGATTAAGGGATAAAAAAGTGCTAAAATCCAATGTATTTTTTGTTTGATCGATTCCTTTAAAAACATTAGATAGAACTTTTTTATGTTGATTGATTGAAAAAATAATTTCTTCCAAAAAGGATCTTATGGTAGATATTTTACTGATATTTAAGCAAGTGGGTATAAAATCACTTTCTAATTCAATTTTTTTATTGATATCAATATTTTTAATTTTTGCAATTGGTAATTCAAGTTCATCAGGAGTTGAATTACCTAAAATGCCAAGTTTTAATCTTAAACTAGCAAGAAGTAAATCTTTTTTCTCTTGTGTAAAAGTCAGATTTTCAAGTTCGTACTCATCTTCAATTTTGTCCATTACATTAGATTTTGAATCATCATAATTTCTTAAAGCAATACTATTTCTAAGACATATAAACTTTGAATTTGGAAAAGTATTTCTTAAAGATAAATCAGCAATATCAGTAACTCCGATAGGAATTTTTAATACCACAACTGAATCAATTAAAGATTCATAATTGATTTCAATAGGCTCAGGCAACAAATCTTGCTCAGGTGCATTAAAAATGCTTCCATCTTGTGCGATACCTGAAATTTTAGAAAGTGCAATTTTTCCTTGCAATAACATCTCTTGAGAAAATTCCAAGTCTATTATTCCATATAAATTACTATATATATTTATAGTTTTAAGATCTATATTTCTATTAAAAAATCTTTCTTGCTGCTCAAAATGGGTTTGTCCAATATTAAGTCCATCAAACCAAGCAACTTTTAATTTATTTGCCATATATTATTCCTATTTAATTCTTTTGATACCTTCTTTGGATATTTCAAATTTTAAATACTTATTCTTCCCAAACCCATTTGCATCTTCGGTCTTTGCCCATATTTTTGTTGTTTTTTTTGTATTATTTGCAAATAATACAAGAATGCCTACATAAGGAACCTCTTCTTCATCTACTTTAACCGCGATAATATTGTCTTTAGGTGCAATTTGCGTTTTAATAGAATCAAGTTTATCCTTGCCTAGTACCCCCTCTTCTCTAGTAGCCAAATCTATATCACTTGCTTCTTCAAATTTTTTAATATCCTTAAGTTGATATACAATAGCCGTAACAGGAACATCATCATGTCTATTATTAAGATTGGAATTCTCTACATTATTTATCTTAACACTAACAACACTTGAGCAAGCGCAAAAGAATAGTGGCAATAAAAAAAATAAACTTTTTTTACAAAACATGAAACTAAAGTATCCTTTCTATCTTAGAATATATAATTTATGATTAATTGAGTAAATTTTTTAAAAAATTAACATAATATTTTTTAAAATTTAATTATAATGAGGCAAATTTTTGGAGGAATTAAATGTATTTTTGTGATCAATTGAAAAATAATTTAGATGAACTACAAGAATTTCAGTTACTTGAAGATGAGATGTCAAAATATAAGACTTTAAACCATGAAAATATTTCTTGGGATAAAGTTTATCAATATTCTCAGTTTATATTATTAAATCATTCTTTAGATTTTAAAATTTGCAACTATTTTCTTTTATCGTGTTTTAATTTAAACAATGAAGAATGCTTTGAAAAGCTTTTGCTTCTTTTTCAACATTTAAAAAAACTTATAGATGAAAATAATGCTTATATATTAGCTCAAAAGCGAAAAATTCAAATTTTTATTCAAAATTTTATTCAAGAATACAATAAAACAAAAGTGCTTATATCATCTGAGATTGTTAATCAATTTATTACTTTATTTTCCGAATTTGAAAATTTGCTATCTTGCAATTTTGCAAAAATTGAAATTGCTCAAGTTGCACCACAACTTCCAAAATCTCCTGTAGCTCAAGTATCTGTAAACATTAGAAGCGATAATATTAACTCTTTAAACGAGAGAGAATATAAAAATTTTTATCAAAAACTTGCATTTGAGCTTTTGGAAGAGGATGAAAATAATCTCAATATCTACGCTTTATTCACCCAAGCAATGTGGGGGAAAATCAGGTGTTTGCCTGAATGTAATAATGAAAAAATTACTAAAATAAGAAAACCTGATGCAGATATAATTCGTATATTGCTTTCTGATAAAGAAAATGATATAGAACATATTAAATGTTTTATGCATGAACTTATTTTAAATCCTTTTTGGATAGAGGGTGTACAACTCTTTTGTGATTTTTTAGAAAAAAAGAAAAAAAATAAACAATTAGACATTCTTATAATATTAACAAGTGATTTTATTTCTAAATTTGATACTATTGAACTTCTCCGTTTTCAAAATGGTGATTTTATCTGCAAAGAAGAAGTTTATAAATATTTTGTTAAATCCAAAGAAAATAAAAAAAGTTTTTTTTCAAGTAAAAAAACTGACAAAGAACATACATTACAAGATTTTGAGCAAATGCTGATGAATATTGATAAAGAAAATTTTAATAATTCTATTATGAATAATATTAATTCCTTGCTAGATATGGTAAAAATTTTTGAATCAAAAGGAATGAAAAAGAACTCTAAAATTTTAAATATATACTTAGTAGAGTTAATGGAAAAAACTCTACTAAAAGATTATCTAGCCGAAGAATATGAAAACGCAAAAAATAAAATTAAATGATGCAAGATTAAATTTAGCAAATTTTAATATAATAATTAAGCTAAAATTTTTATTTTTAAGGATTTAAAATGTCAGATGGATCTCATGCTCCAAAGGAACGAATTAATATTACATATAAAGCTAAAACTAATGGACAAAATGAGGATGTGGAGCTGCCGTTAAAATTAATGGTAATGGCAAATTTAAAAGGAAAAAACGAAACCCCCTTAGAGGAAAGAGAAATTTTGCAAATTAACAAGATCAATTTTGATCAAGTTATGAGAAAACTCAATATAACAACGAGTTTTAGCGTAAAAAATACTCTTGGAACAGGAGCTGAAGAGCTTGATGTTAAGCTCAATATTGCTAGCATGAAGGATTTTTCTCCAGATAGCTTAGCTAAACAAATACCTGAGTTAAACAAATTATTGCAACTAAGAGAAGCTTTAATGGCTTTAAAAGGTCCTATGGGTAATATTCCTGATTTTAGAAAAGCTGTTTTAGAAGCGTTAAAAAATGAAAAAACTAAAGAAAAGTTACTTTTAGAAATTAAACAAGAAGAGCAAGGAAATTAAAATGGCAAATACCAAAGTAATTGATACGCCAATTATTGAACAAATTATGGAGAAAAGCAAATACTCTAAAACTGATGAAAGTTATAGTATTGCCAAAAGAGGTGTTGCTGAATTTATTTCAGAAATTGTAAAAAGTGATAATGCCGAAGAAAAAATCAATAAATTTGCACTTGATGAAATGATAGCCCATATTGACCATTTACTCTCAAAACAAATGGATGAAGTTTTACATAATGAAGAATTTCAAAAACTTGAATCTACTTGGCGTGGACTTAGATTTCTAGTTGAAAGAACTGATTTTAATGAAAATATAAAAATCGACCTATTTGATATAAGAAAAGAAGAAGCTTTAGAGGATTTTGAAAACAATCCAGATATAACACAAAGCGTTGTTTATAAAAATATATATTCTTCAGAATATGGACAATTTGGAGGAGAGCCTGTAGGAGCAATCATTGGAGATTATCAACTTGGATCAGCAAGTCCTGATATGACTTTTTTAAATAAAATGGCTAGTATTGCGGCTATGAGTCATTCTCCCTTTTTAACATCTTTTGGACCAAAATTTTTTGGGCTTGATGATTATTCTGAACTTGCAAATATTCAAGATTTGCAAGGTTTGCTAGAAGGTCCTCAATATACAAGGTGGAGAACTTTTAGAGAAAATGAAGACTCTAAATATACAGGCTTACTAGTGACAAGATTTTTAGCAAGAAGCCCTTATGATCCTGAAGAAAACCCTATTAAAAGCTTTAACTATAAAGAAAATGTTCATGCTTCGCATAATCATTTATTGTGGGCTAATTCTTCGTATACTTTTTGTACAAGATTGACAGAAAGCTTTGCTAAGTATAGATGGTGTGGAAATATTATAGGACCAAAAAGTGGAGGGACTGTTAAGGATCTGCCTACTTATCTTTATGAAAATTTTGGAACTATACAATCAAAAATACCTACAGAAGTTTTGATTACAGATAGGAGAGAGTATGAACTTGCAGAAGCAGGTTTTATAACTTTAACATTAAGAAGAGATAGTAATAATGCAGCATTTTTTTCAGCAAATTCTCCGTTAAAACCAAAATTATTTCAAAATACCCCAGAAGGTAAAGAAGCTGAAACAAATTACAGATTAGGAACTCAACTTCCATATATCTTTTTAATTTCAAGATTGGCGCACTATTTAAAGGTTTTACAACGAGAAGAAATAGGGAGCTGGAAAGAAAGAAGCGATATTGAAAATGGACTTAATGAATGGATTAGACAATATATTTCCGATCAAGAAAATCCACCTTCTGAAGTGAGAAGTCGTCGTCCATTTAGAGCAGCACAAGTGAAAGTTAGTGATATACCAGGAGAGCCAGGATGGTATAAAATAGGGCTAAGTGTCCGACCTCATTTTAAATATATGGGCGGTAATTTTGAACTTTCTTTAGTAGGAAAATTAGATAAAGAATAATAATGTCCTTGCTAGATAAACTGATCCATAATTTAGATGAGCAAAACATTCATATTCCATTCTATCAAAATGATTTTGAGGATGTAAAGAATAATATAAAAGTTTTGCTCAACTCTAAGATTAATGACTGTTATACCGCGAAAGATTTAGGGATGCCAAATATGACTGACATTAATCTTAGTTCTAGCGAATTATGCATATCAATGGCTAAGGAAATAAGAAAGTTAATTGATAGTTATGAAAAAAGAATACGAGTTGTTTCTATTACTTATGATAATAATTTAAGTCCTTGGCAACTTTCTTTTATTGTAAAATGTTTTTTTCAAGAGGATCGTTTTAAGGAATTTAGTATAGAAATTATTTTTAAAAATAATAGATATTGTGAGGTTAAATGAAAGATAATATCTTTTATTATCAAAAAGAGCTTGAATATCTATATGAAACTAGGGAACATTTTGTAAAAAATTATCCAAAACTAGCTCCATTTTTAGCTTACAATAGCAAAGATCCCGATGTAGAAAGAATTATTGAAAATTTAGCCATCCTAAGTTCTAAAATTCACCAAGAACTTGATGAAAATATCCCGCATATTGCAGAATCTTTAATCAATATAGTTTCTCCAAACTATACAAATCCCATACCCTCATTATGTATGCAAGAATTTAAACTTGAACAAAATAGCAAAGAAAATAAACTTACTATTCCAAAAGGAACCGTTGTTAAATCAAAACCTATAGATAAATGCATTTGTGAATTTAAAACTGTTTATGATGTCTATCTTTACCCTATTTCGATAAATGAGGTTTTTGCATCAAGTAAAAACCAAGACTATACTTTTAATTTAAAATTACAAATAGATAAAGCAGAAACAAAAATAAGTGATTTGGGCTTAGAAAAAATTAATTTATATTTAGGTAACGATACTTACATGTCTACTACTTTATTATTATATATACATTCTTATTTGAAAGAATTAAAAATTCAATGTTTGGAAACTGATGAAGAATTTTTTCTTAATACTTACGATATTGAAAAAATAGGATTAAATCCAGATGAAAGTAGTTTATCTTATAATGATTTAGGCTTTGAAGCTTTTTCTTTGTTAAGGGAATATTTTTTTATGCCCCATAAATTTAATTTTCTAAGAATTAATAACTTAGATATTTTAAATAATTGCCAAGGAAGAACAATTAATATTGAATTTAAATTCTCTAAACCATTTCCTGCAAATTGCATATTTAGAAAAGAATTGTTTTCTTTAAGTATGACGCCTATTATCAATATCTTTGCAAAAAGCGCAGAACCTCTTATAAATAATCATAAAAAAGATAGTTATCGAATTTTTGTTGATAGAAGCCAACCTAAAGCTTATGAGATTATACAAACATTGCAAGTTAAAGCACACAATAGCGAAGGGGGTAAAAGATTATTAAAAAACTATAAGAGTTTTGAACGTTTTGAATTTTTAAAAGATAATCAAAAAGACTTTTATAGCATAAATACTAAAAAGAATTCTAAAGGAGAAGTATTTAGCGAAATTTCCTTTTTCTCCTCTTATTTAATGGATGAAACTATAAGCATTGATCTTTTATGCTCCAATGGAGATCTGCCTTCAAGATTAAAAATAGGAGATATTAATAATTGTAATTTAAAAGGTGTTGATACTAAAAATATCGAAATTCCAAGTGAAGCGAGAAGATGCAGCGTTGATGGCAATTTATTGTGGAAACTTGTTTCTGTATTATCTTTTTCTTATCAAACCATATTAAGTAGAAAAGCTTTTTTTGGTGTATTAGAAAGCTATAGTTTTTTAGATAATCAGTTAAATTGGAAATCTTATGAACTTTTAAAAGAATCTATAGTTGATATTCAAAGCAAAAGCACTTATCTAATTGATGAAAATATTACAAAAAAAGGGACCTTAGCTATTTTTAGTATTAAGGATTCTAAGTTTTATACTTTAGGTGAAGTATATTTACTAGGATTAGTTATATCCAAATTTTTAGCATCTTTTGCTAGCATTAATTCCTTTTGTGAATTAAAGATAAAATGTCTTGATTCAAAAGAAATTCTGCATTATCCTGCTTCTTTTGGAAAAAAAGCTTTAATATGAATGATCCAACTTCATATAGTTTTTTTAAACTTATAAGAAAGCTAGAAAAAAATTATGGGAAAAAAAATATATTTTTAAGAACCAATAAAAGTTTAAAGCATCCAAATAAAGATTTAGAAAAAATTATTTTTTCAGATCAATCATTTATAGAATTATTTGTAAATTTTATGGGCTTACATGGAGTTTCCTCACAACTTCCTTCATTTATGTTAGATAAATTATCCAGAAATGAAGATGGAGAACAAGGTTGGACTTTATTTTTTGATTTTTTTAATCACTATTTACTTTGGATATTTTTCGATGTTATTGGCTTAAAAAATTATCCAAGATCTTTTAATGATAATTTTAAAGACTCTATTTCTCAAATTTTATTTAATATATTAGGAATTAAAGAATACGATATTGCAAAAAAATATTTACCATTTGCACCTTTATTATTGAGCTTAAGACGTCCAAAAACATATATAGAAAGAGTTTTGCAAGTTAATTTTAAACTAAAAGACAAATTATCAATCATTGAAAATTTGCCTCACCAAATTTTAATCTCTGATACTCAAAGAAATAAACTGGGCGTAAAAAATCATGCCTTGGGGAGTAATTTCATACTAGGTGATAAATTTACCTCTTATCAAAATAAAATAGCAATTTATATAAAAGATATTTCATATCAAGAAGCGATTAAATTTATGCCCAATGGAACTAAACATGATGATTTAAAAAATAGCATAATGTTTTTAACAAATAATGAATTTTGTGTTGATTTATATCTTAAAATCAACTATTCTTCAGAAATGAAGTTTGTGTTAGGAGAAGAAAATACCGCCAAACTTGGCTGGGCAAAAATCTTAGGAAACACGCAAAAAAAATTCACCATAGTATATATGAAACTTTATGAATAAATATTCATAATCATAAAACACACTCAAATTTACCCCAACTATGCTACAATATTTACAAACAAATATAAATAAAAATTTAATCACACTTATAAGCTTTGTATTTGATAAATCTTATTACCACATTAAGGAGAAAAAATGGCCTCAAATTCCTTTATGAGTCTTAATATATCAAATTCTACTTCAAATCCCCTACCCTTTAAAATCACTAAAGCCATTATCAAAGAAAGTCTTGAAGAACTTTTTTCTATAGAATGTGAAGGTTTTTTTGAAAGTTTAGATGAAAGCTTATTTAATCTAAGTCAAGATTTTAATTTTCATCCTAATGTTTTAATCGATCAAGAAGCTATTTTAAGTATCCATAATCCTTATGAGAATAATACCTTAAACTTTGATAACAATGAAGTAAAAAACTATAAGGGAATTATCACTTATATAAAATATCTAGGTATTAATCATGAAAGTGCTTTAAATATTAATGATAGCACTTCAAATACTAAGCAAATAAAATACAAGCATTTTTTTTCTTTTAAGCTTCAATCAGTCTTGATAAGACTTTCTTTAAATAAAGCCAATCGTATTTATACTCATACTAATATTATAGAAGTGATTAAACAAACCCTTGGTTTTTATCAAGATATCTTACATAAAGAAATTGATTATTCTAATATACATTTTAATTATGAAGAACAAGAACTCATCTCTCAATACAATGAAAGTGATTTAGACTTTATTACAAGATTAAGCCATAATAATGGAATCTTTTTTTATGAAGATGAGAACACTATTTATTTTTGTGATGTGTATAAAAATGTAAAAAATAAAGAAATTGAGTATAATCCTAATATTAATAATATTTTAAATCAAGCTTGTATTTCTTCTATTTATAAAGAGCAAAGCTTAAGAACTAATTCTTTTACACATTCTAGTATTAATGCCAATACTCCTTTAAATCTTTTATCTTTACACTCTAGTAAAGTTCCTTATGAACAAGAACTTAATAACAAAGCTTATTATAATGAACATTTTTATGAGAGTGAATATTCTTTTACAAAAAGCATTGATTTAAAGACTAAGCCTTCTCTTAAAGAAAAAAGAGCCTTAGTATTAAATGAAAGCTTACTAGCAAAAAGTAATATTTATCATCTTAGCTTAGGAGATTTTATCACTTTAAATTATAAGGAGTTTAATCATCAAGAAGAAATAAAAAATCAAGATGAAGAAAAACAAGATAAAGCTTCTTTGCTTAAAGACTTTATTATTATTGCTAATACTCAAATCTTAATTGATGATGCCATCTTAGCTAATTCTATTAATACTAATGATCATTTAAATTTAAAAGATTTAAATTTAAGTAAATCTTATTCTAATACTTTAACTTTATTAAAAAAGAATATTATCTTTACTCCAAGTTTTAAAGCTAAACCTAAAGCTCCTAATGGCACTCAAGGTATTGTTATAGGAGAGAGTAAGGATATAGAAAGTGAGAGAAATACTATTTATACTGATGAGCATGGAAGGGTTAAGGTAAGGATTAATCTTTATGCTAATCAAGAAGAATTAGATAATGATACTTTTATTGCAAATGATATAGATACAAATTCTTCTAATTTATCAAGCAATACTTATAAATCTTATCATCACACTCCTTTTTTAAGAGTAGCTTCTAGTATAGCAAGTAATCATTCAGGTTTTTTTCATACTCCAAGAATAGGAGATGAAGTGATTATTTCTTTTTTAGATGATGATATAGATAAACCTTATGTAAGTGGAAGTTTGTATAATGGGGCTA